>CAJXUM010001377.1 GCA_913060855.1 uncultured Lewinella sp.
GATCAGCCTCGGTCTCGTGGGCTCGGAGATGTGTATAAGAGACAGACCTTATCCATATCAATCAAGCCTGTCTCTTTTTCCACACCGTAGAAAAAAGGCTGGTATACTTTACCCGAAAAGTTAACGGGAGAACCATGAGACAAGTGACCACCATGAGATAAATCAAATCCCAGTATCTTATCTCCAGCTTCCAAAACCGCTAGAAAAACAGCCGCATTGGCTTGTGCACCTGAGTGAGGCTGCACATTGGCAAATTCTGCACCAAACAACTCTTTTAAGCGATCAATCGCCAGTTGTTCTATCTCATCCACCACTTCACATCCGCCGTAATATCTTTTCCCCGGATAGCCTTCCGCATATTTGTTGGTAAGGCAGGATCCCATCGCTTGTAGGACCGCAGCACTTGTAAAATTCTCCGAAGCGATCAGTTCAATTCCCTGACGCTGACGAGCTAATTCCTTATTGATAAGGTCAAAAACCAACTTGTCTTTTCCCATCTTATTAAATTTTTTTTCGATAGCCCTTGTGGGCTGTTTCAAAATTTTGGAGATTTGCAGTCGAATTAAAAAAAATCATATATACCTATCGCACTATTTTAAAGGCTAAAAAACCAGAAATTTAGTGCAGGGTATCGGTTAAGGCTAGAAATTGTCACTTTTCGCTGCGAAGGTACAATATTTATAGCAAGAAACGCTTTTATGCATTGGTGAAACATTCAAACATTAGGTATGTAAAAATAGATATTGTCCGGAAAAAAATCAGCCCATCACCTTATATATTTCGTTTAAAAAACCGATAGCTGTAAGTATAAAACTGGTGTTTCTTTGTTAATTGTATATTTACCTGAGCCATCACTATGATTAGACACATACAACGAATTCGATCTTTTTGAGTCTGCTATTGTTTATTAATAGCTATTAAATTACATCGTGAATGTCCGTTAACTTCCTGCGATTTATTGGTATTTTATTACTACTGCTTACTAGTGTAAACACTATTTTTGCAAAGATTGTAAGACTTCGTTGTATGTGGCGCGATGATCCGGCAACGACCATGGTGATTGGCTGGGATCAAATATCGGGTAGTAATCCTACCTTACATTATGGGCTACAAGATATGGAACGTAATGCCGGGGCCTATACTAATTCAAAAAAACCGGATCGCCAACAGGACGCAAAAGGGATGAGCAACCACTTCGTTCGATTGCGCAACCTGCAACCGAATACCCGCTATTTCTTTGTCATTAAAGATAGTGAAGGTTGTAGCCTGAGCTTCTCTTTTAGAACCGCTCCCAATAATCCCAATCAGAAGTTATCGATCATTGCCGGAGGTGACTCAAGAAATCATCGCGAGGCGCGGCGCAATGCCAACGTGCTCGTGGGTAAACTAAAGCCCCATTGCGTGATGTTTGGCGGCGACATGACCGCCGATGATGGTGGTAACTCCTGGAAGCAATGGTTTGATGACTGGCAATATACCATGGGCAGAAGTCGGCAATTGATTCCGATTATTGCGGCCCGAGGTAATCATGAAGCCTCCAATCAGTCTATTGTTGATTTATTCGATGTTCCTTCCGCGGAAGTATATTATGGCCTAAACCTGGGAGGTAACCTCCTACGAGTCTATACTTTGAACACCCTAATTCCATCAGGTGGCAATCAAAAGAGCTGGTTAGAAGGTGATCTTAAAAAGAACCAGCAAACCATTTGGAAATTCGCACAGTACCATCACACGATGCGCCCGCATACGGCTAGCAAACCAGAAAAGGACGAACTCATCATCAATTGGGCGACTCTTTTTCATAAATATGCAGTTAACCTAGTGGTAGAATCCGATGCACACGTCGTCAAATGGACCTACCCGATCAAGCCTTCTCGGGATGCAGGCAGCGCAGAAGGGTTTATCAGAGATGATAAAGAGGGAACCGTTTATGTTGGAGAGGGTTGTTGGGGAGCTCCGCTAAGAGAAAACAATGATGATAAGCCGTGGACTAGGGCAAGTGGCAAATTCAACCAGTTTAAATGGATTTTTGTCGATAAAGACAAAGTAGAGGTTCGCACGGTTATGACCGAATGTGCGCCGCAGGTAGTCCCTCTACGGGAGGACAATATCTTTTTCCATCAATGTAAAGGACTAAGACTCTGGAATCCACCCACAGGCGGTGTAGTTACTTTAAAGCGTAGAGCCAAAGCCTCTCCTCCTCCCAGTGCAGGCACTTTACGTGCTAATTCCAATGGATTAGTTAATATTAGCTTTAACTTAAGGCAGGCGGCTAATGTAGAGGTAGTGCTTACCGATAAAAAGCTAGAGCAACTCGCGGAAGTCAAATATCCCAATCTTCCAGCGGGCAAGAATAACAAATCTCTAAATTTAGCCAATCTAACTCCTGGTGAATATATCATACTTATAAAGGTAAGTGGCACTGTCATTCAACGCTATGCGCTGATTCGTTAGGGAATAGCAGCAGTTTCTCATATAGACTGCTTCTCAATTCCGAAGCTTTATTTCTGTCTCTTATACACATCTCCGAGCCCACGAGACCGAGGCTGATCT
>CAJXUM010001378.1 GCA_913060855.1 uncultured Lewinella sp.
CGGCAGCGTCAGATGTGTATAAGAGACAGGCAATAAATAATATGAGTGCTTTGGTTTTTAAAAAACAAACTAGTACTAGCAGGGGAGACAACCTTAGTACCGTATACTTGTTAATAAGAATCAAACCAACACCCATTCCCTTTTATGCTCCTGCTTTATATCCTTGCCCTTGTACCCGTTTTATTTATAACTATTGGCTTTTTATTATCTGCCCCCAAATACAAAGGTCCCCTAAGCGATCATTTTGATGGTAAAGTATTTAGAAATCTCAATGGAGTGAAGGCAAAAGGTTTCAAGGATGTCTTCCGAATGCTGACGCAAAGCCGAGAACGGGGCCTTTGGTTGGAGGTAAGGGACGCAACGCCCGTACCTAATCCGCCGCGGAAGGTAACTGCGGGAATACACATCACTTTTGTTAACCATTCTACCTTCTTGATTCAGGTCAATGGCCTCAATATATTGACCGATCCGGTATGGAGTAAAAGAGTCAGCCCTTTCCAATGGGCAGGACCAAAACGAATGCGTCCGCCGGGTATTAGCATGGATCAACTACCTCCTATAGATGTTATTTTATTGAGTCATAATCATTATGATCATTTAGACTTACCAACGGTCAAGCGGCTGGTCAAGGAACATCAACCTCAAATCATTACGCCACTGGGAGTAGGCCAATTTATCGAAAAACAGACGGGCTGTGACGCTATAGACCTAGATTGGTGGCAAGCTTTCGACTATGCAGGAGGTTTGCGGATATCAGCGGTTCCTGCACAGCATTTTTCAGGGCGGGGCATCCTAGATCGGGATGCTACGCTTTGGTGTGGCTATGTGTTGGAGACGGCAAATGAGAAGGTCTATTTTGCGGGGGATTCGGGCTATGGTAGTTTTTTCAAAGACATTGGTGAGCGATTTCCTGATATAGACTTGGCCTTAATTCCTATAGGCGCTTATCTACCTATTTGGTTTATGTCGCCGATACATACGACCCCAGCGGAAGGGGTGAAGATTCACTTGGATGTAAAGGCGAAGCAAAGCGTGGCTAGTCATTTTGGAACTTTCCCTTTAGCCTACGAGGGGATGAAGCAGGCACAGGACGAACTAGAAGAAGCATTGGTGGAAATGAGTGTACCGCATGAACAATTTTGGGTACTAGCAGAAGGGGAGGGGAGACAGCTTTAGTAGTTTAGACTTCAGAAGTTTTCCAAGCCATGACTCGGGAAATTTCTGAAGTCTAATTCGTTATTACACTATTTCTTATCAATAAAAATGCCATCGAGCGCCGCGTCATCAAAGCGACCCGCTGGACGATCCATCATATGATTATAAGTGGCAGCAATGAAAACGGTTTTGGCCGCAGCTACAACTGTATGCAGCAATAAAAGGGATAGCACGGTAGATACTACGCCTAAAATGGGGTGGATCTGAAATAAGAAAATCGCACTAATAATTACAATTATATAGCCTAAGACAAAGAATAGGCCAAAACTGAAATTAGCGCCAACTGCCTCACCCCATTTTTCTTTCATCAATTTGCCAGAGCGTTTCAATGCTTCTACGGGATCCACATCTTCATAGGCAATAATCGGAACCACAAAGAAGGTCGCGATGGACCAAGCGATACCAATAATACCTACTACAATTTGACCAATCCATCCCAATCGTTCTTCGATCATCTGTAGAATTACACCCACCGTAGCAGCCAAGACTGCCCAAGATAGAATCGCCCCTACCCGAGAACCACTAAAAGTCAAACCGTCTTTCACACTAGGTTTCTCGCCATCAAAAATCAAGCGAGCACAGTGAACTAAGCCTACATTGAAGAAGACGATAATAAAATAACTGATCAGGTAAAAGATGAAAAGCGCGCCATAAGCTAGATACTGATTACCAGCTATTGCTTCATCCAAGAAGAGGTCGAAATTCCAGCCAAAAAAGGCGAAGGTTCCACCCGCGAAAGTAAGGACAACAGTAATGAGTGCGGCGGTAGATAGTACGGGAAACAAAAGTAGACTTTTATTCTCCCTGATAATCTTCATACTCGTCATTCCGAGTGTCCAACCATTACTCATTCGGTCGAAAATACGCATGTATTCATTATTTTTAGGGTTAAAATACTAGCCTAAAATAAGAATGGATCGCCATAAAATCAATTTTTTTCGACGAATGATAATGATTTAAGGGCTTTCATTCAAGCGCAGCGCCATCTTTGCCTTTTGATATGGACAAGGAAGAAGATATTTCCTAAGGTGAATTTTACTAGATACTAAGGATTGAAATACAAGATCAGCGCGTAAAAAAGAAGAAAAGCTTTGATATCGTGAAAGCCCCTTTTATCTTAAAGGATAAAGAATATTGCAATGATAGATCAAGGAATCAAGGTTTGTTTATTTGATGCTTTTGGTACGCTATTTAAAGTGAAGCTGCCTGTCGAAGAGTTGGATGAGCTTACGGGAGGAAAGGGAATGGCGCTCTTGGATATTTGGCGTCAGAAACAACTAGAATATACCCTGTCTCTTATACACATCTGACGCTGCCGACGAAGAGGATAGTGTAGA
>CAJXUM010001379.1 GCA_913060855.1 uncultured Lewinella sp.
GAGATCAGCCTCGGTCTCGTGGGCTCGGAGATGTGTATAAGAGACAGCTGCGATGGACTTAACGGAAGAGGAAGTCGTGAAAGCTATGCTAGGAGCGGGGATGATTGGTGTCTTTATCGCTGCGCATGCGACTTTTGCCGCTGAAGTAGGCGGTTGTATGGCAGAGTGTGGATCGGGATCGGGAATGGCAGCGGCGGCGATCGTAAGCTTGGCGGGCGGGAGCTTGCAGCAGTCCCTTTCAGCAGCTTCTCAGGCGCTGCAGAATTCATTGGGAATGATTTGTGATCCCATTGCTAACCGAGTAGAGGCGCCTTGTTTGGGAAGAAATGTGATGGCAGCATCTAATGCCCTTTCCTGTGCCAATATGGCCTTGGCTAATTATGATGCTTTGATTCCATTAGATGAAGTAATTGATACGATGGATCAGGTGGGTAAAAGTATTGCCCACGAATTAAGATGTACTGCCTTGGGCGGTTTATCTATAACCAAGACCTCTAAAGCCATTGAGGCTCGTTTATTGGCCCAAGAAGGTGGCGATGAGGCATTGGTACCAGCTTCTAGACGATTTAAGATTTGCTAATGATTATAAGAATAAAATACACCACGCTCTTTTGTTGGGTGTTACTACTCCCTTTTTGGGCCCAAGGCCAAGAATCTCCCTTATTATCTTCCTTCCAAGCCTACCAAAAGGCGAAGAAGGAAACGCCATTCGATCTACAATGGATTCCGGTTGGACCCGTGCTCAATTCGGCTCGAGTGGAGGCGGTGCAGGCTGATCCTACTCATCCCGGTACGATGTACGCCGCCTTTGGGTCAGGCAATTTGTGGAAAACCACCAACAATGGTTTAAGCTGGCGTGCGATTTTTGAAGAGCAGGCCGCACAAGGAATCGGGGACATTGCCCTAGCGCCCTCAAATCCCAATATCATCTATGTGGGAACTGGAGAAAGCTTGCGCAAAAATCGCGACTTTACTTTCTCAGGCACTGGTGTTTACCGCTCTGCGGATGGCGGAGAAAACTGGACGCACATTGGCCTGTCGGATACCTGGCATATTGGCGAGATAGTGGTTCACCCTGAAGACCCATCGATTGTATTTGTGGCGGCGATGGGTAAATTTTGGTCGGAGAGTGAATCCATGGGGATTTACCGCACCCTGAATGCGGGGAAGGATTGGGAGCGGGTGTTATTTGTCGATAAAAACACCAGAGCCAATGATGTGGTTATCTCTCCTAGCAACCCCTCTATTATTTATGCCTCGACTTGGGAAAATGATATCAATGCACCCCTGAGTGAAAGCGTTTATGGCCCCAATAGTAGTGTTTACAAAAGTGAAGATGGGGGAACAACTTGGTCGCGAATAGACAATGGCCTACCGACGGACCCCAAAAAAGGAAGAATAGGACTGGCGGTTTCTCACCAGGACCCCAATAAGGTCTATGCCTTAATGGATAATCGAAACCTAGGGAGTCGGCTATCTGCCGAAGTATATCGGAGTTTGGATGGGGGAAAGCAATGGCAGAAAACGCATGATGCACCCTTGATGATTTTCCCAGGAATTGGCTGGTATTTTGCTGATATCTATGTCAATCCCAGTAATGATGAAGAAATATATGGTTTGGGTGTGCGACTGGTCCATAGCAAAGATGGCGGGAAAACCTTTGATATAATTGGTGGGAAGGTGGAGCATTTACACCCCAGTCGGGCGCCGGGCTTGCATTTAGATCATTGCGAGTTATGGATTAATCCCCTCAACCCAAAACACCTCCTACTGGGCAATGATGGCGGCTGTTATCTGACTTATGATGGCGGCGAAAGTTGGTTGCATCTCAACAATATCCCCGCCGGTGAGTTTTACGATATTACTCTGGATCAAGAAGAACCCTATCGCATCTTTGGCGGTACCCAAGACGATGCGACCGTTTATGGCCCCGCCAAGGAATGGGACAATACCCAAAAAGATGTTTGGAAATACCTCTGGGTGGATGCCTGGAGTGGGGGAGACGGCTGCGTGACACAAGTTGACCCGGATGACCCCAACACGGTATATTTCAGTATGCAGAATGGCTATATGCTACGCAAGGATGTAGCCGCTGATACGTCCATCGTCGTTGCGCCACGGCGCCAATTCCCAGAAAAAGATAAATTGAGGTACAGCTTTGTAACTCCCTACTTCATTTCTCCCCATGATGCTAAAACTTTGTATCATGCTGGAAACTACGTGATGAAAAGCCTAGATCGAGGCGATCATTGGGAGGTGATTAGTGATGACTTGACGATGAGCTCGGATACCCTGAAAAACGTGGGTGCAATCGGTGCTATTGCAGAATCACAACTCAAGCCCGGCTTACTATATGCTGGCACAAGCCATGGCGCGTTTTGGGTGAGTCAAAATGATGGTGAAAATTGGATGGAGCACAGTGCCTTCCCTGCAGCAGGGACGTACCTACCGCTAGCTAATATCCGAAGTATTTGCCCTTCTTCCCATCAAGAGGGACGAGTTTATATCTGTCTCTTATACACATCTCCGAGCCCACGAGACCGAGGCTGATC
>CAJXUM010001380.1 GCA_913060855.1 uncultured Lewinella sp.
CCTCTTCGTCGGCAGCGTCAGATGTGTATAAGAGACAGTCCCTGCCATATGCACCTACTTTAGTCGAAGCCTACATGCCGAACCCTGCGAAGGTGATTAAGGCAGTAAAAGAAGTAATGTATATCAAAGCGTAAATAAACCTAGTGTAATGGGATAAAACATCCCCAAGTTAGGATAAGATAAGCAAAGCCTAAGCTGCACGCAGCTTAGGCTTTGTCTTATAACAATTAGCATAATAGGCTATTAGATCGCCCAGGCCTTTTGTCCTTTCTCATAAGGCATACAGCCATCATATTTGCCGGGAACCTCTACATACCGAAGCGCTTTTGTAGCTCCTACTTCGGAAGAGAAATAGCCCCATAAGGTCAGCTGTTTCATCATGGTAAAGTAATGACTCTTAGCGTCATCCTTCTTGCTTTCTTCATGCGCTTTAGCCTCCTTGTCTAGTCCAGTGAGGAGCGTCGTACGTTCCTCGGGAGTAAGCAATAGGAAGTCATTGCCCGCATTCGTTTGAGCCAATTCATTAAGTTGACCAATACCTGCCAAGAAAATTTCTTGATCTGATCCCTCGTAACAATCGGTCACAATCACTTTCATGAATGCGCCAATACCGGCTGCTTTAGCCCCTGGAGAAGAATCGGTGGTGGGTAATATGGTTTCGCCCACCTCATCTAGAAAGGTGACATTATTTTCAGTAAACTCAATGGTAGATAGTGCTGGTGCGCTGGGTTTGCATCCGGTAAGGAATGCTTCCGCACCTATTATCGTACCCCCCAGAATGAGGGATACTCGAGTTAGTGCATCTCTTCTATTCATGATTACTCGTTTTTCTTAAAGGTTCATTTTTTTCAATTCATTCACTGCATACTCGGCTGCCCGGGCGGTGAACGCCATATAGGTCAAAGATGGGTTTTGGCAAGCGGCAGAGGTCATGAAAGAACCATCTGTCACAAATACATTCGGAGCATCCCAGATTTGATTCCACTTATTAAGGACAGAAGTCTTAGAATCGCGTCCCATCCGAGCGGTTCCCATTTCGTGAATGCCACGTCCTGGGGTGCCATCTCCATCATAGCCAGTTACATCTTTTACACCACTGGCCTCTAGGATTTCCAAGCCATCGGTTAGCATGTCTTTGCGCATGTTGAGCTCATTTTCTTTCAACTCACAATCAATGGCCACGACATTTAAACCCCACTTGTCTGTTTTCGTTTTATCAAGGGTTACCTTATTTTCGTGATAGGGTAGGATTTCACCAAAACCACCCATACCAAAAGTCCAGCGACCGGGTTCGGTCAAGGCTTCCTTGTATTCTGCGCCGATGCTGTATTCCGCAATATCTTGTCGCCAACCTTCTCGACTAGCCGAGCCCTGGTAGCCAAAACCACGAATGTAATCGCGATTTTTACCCGAGAGATTTCGGAAGCGTGGAATATAGAACCCATTAGGTCGTCGACCATAATAGTACTTATCTTCGTAGCCTTCTACCCGGCCACTAACCCGTACACCTAGGTGGTGATCCATTAGGTTGTGCCCCAATTCGCCACTAGTACTACCCAGCCCTTCAGGCCATACATCTGTTGCTGAATTTTTCAAAATCCAGGTAGAGTTGATAGTAGAGGCATTCAAAAAGACAATCTTGGATTTGTACTCGTAGGTTTGGTTGGTTTCTGCATCAAGTACCTCTACGCCAGTGGCTCGCTTCGTGTCCTTATCGTATAAGATTTTGGTCACAATACTAAACGGTCGTAAGGTTAAGTTACCGGTCTTCACAGCAGCGGGTAGCGTGGAAGATTGGGTACTAAAATAAGCGCCAAATGGGCAACCCAGCCAGCACTTGTTTCTATATTGACAGATCCCCCTACCTTCAATCGGCGCAGTAATATGTGCAGCTCTACCAATGATCAAATGTCGGTCACCACCGTAGTGTTTTTTGATTCGCTCAGCTACATCTTTTTCTACGCAATTCAAATCCATCGGCGGCAAAAATTCCCCATCAGGAAGATGCGGGATGCCGTCTTTATTCCCACTAATACCGGCGAATTTCTCGACATAGTCATACCAAGGTTTGATTTCCTTGTAACGCACCGGCCAATCGACTGCAATTCCGTCTTTGGCATTGGCCTCAAAATCTAGATCGGCCAATCGATAACTTTGCTTACCCCATAGCAAGGAACGTCCACCTACTTGGTAACCACGAAACCAGTCGAAACGCTTAACTTCGGTATAAGGGCAATCCTTGTCACTCGCCCACCAATCCAGGTTCATTTCATTGAGCGGGTAATCTCTCTTCAGAACAGGATAGTTTTCGATCATCTCCTGTGTCCTAGTCCCACGATGAGGAAACTCCCAGGGTCCCTTCATCGCATTGACATAATCTTTGACATGCTCGATATCTTTTCCCCTTTCGAGCATGAGTACTTTTAGTCCTTTTTCACAGAGCTCTTTTGCCGCCCAGCCTCCACTTATCCCGGAGCCAACGACAATAGCGTCAAATTCGTTTTCTGCCATTGTTAAAAAGTTGAGTAATGAAATTTGGTTTCTCTACATT
>CAJXUM010001381.1 GCA_913060855.1 uncultured Lewinella sp.
GAGATCAGCCTCGGTCTCGTGGGCTCGGAGATGTGTATAAGAGACAGGGGAAAGAAGGCATACGCTTTACGTATGCAATTTCACAGCCCCTTTGCACGCCTTCCCGGGTGAAAATAATGACCGGAAAATCCAATTACAAAAACTACAAAGCATTTGGTTACCTGGACACTAATGAAAAAACATTTGGGAACCTGCTGCAAGATGCGGGTTACGCCACCTGTGTCGTGGGCAAATGGCAACTCAATGGAATGGGGACAACCTATGAAACAGCCAAAGAAGACATGCTAAAACGACCGCAGCATTTTGGTTTCGACGAATACTGTTTATGGAACTTTATAGGGGGCTCTCATAATCGTTATTCGAACCCTAATCTGTACCAAAATGGCAAGCAGCTCACTGGATTGGAAGATGCCTATGGACCCGATGTGGTGAGTGATTATGCGGTAGATTTTATGAAGCGCAACAAGGACAAGCCCTTTCTTTTGTACTACCCCATGATATTGACCCATAATCCGTTTGTACCCACACCTGACTCTGAAGAGTGGCAAGATAAAAATTTGAGAAAGAAAGGAGATAAGCGCTTCTTCAAAGACATGGTGGAGTACACGGATAAAATTGTGTTGAAGCTAATGGATGCCATCAAAGAATTGGGTCTCGATGATAATACTATTTTCATTTTCACAGGGGATAACGGTACGAATACGGTTATAACAACTCCCACAGTAGGTGGGCCATTCATAGGTGGAAAGGGAAGCATGCCCGATGCAGGAACCCATGTCCCCATGGTGGTGTATAATCCTTCAAAAATCAGAAAAGGCTTTGACTATAATGAGCTGTTTGAATTCAATGATTTCCTTCCCACCTTCGCCGAAGCGGCAGGCGTACCGATTCCTGAAGCGGCAGACGGGAGAAGTATTTACCCGCTTTTATCCAACAAAAGACAAATGTCAAGAGAAACAGTTTTCATTCATTATGATCCACTAAAAAGTGTAAGAAATGACCCGCCCTTTGGCCGTTTTGTCCGCAATAAAGAATACAAGCTCTATAACGATAATCGATTTTATAGGCTAAGCCAAGATACCGAAGAAAAGCACCCTATTCCAGATGCGGACTTGACGGAAAAGGAGCGCTTATTGAAAGAAAAACTTCAGGCGGAGTTAGCATTGGCTCCTACCTATCAATTCAAGCAGAGCATCGAATACCGGAAGAAGAGATAGAAAAAACAACTTCAAAAAATAGATATGCGATTAAGAAAAACGTTTTTGAAACCTACTTTGCTAGCGGTCATCCTGTTAGCACTACCAGGCCTAGCCTTTTTGAATGGCACAGCGGAACAACCCAAAGTACTACTCATTGGTGATTCCATCTCCATTGGATATTTACCTTTTGTGCAGGAATTAATGGAAGGAAAGGTTTTGGTGGACCGAATTCCTTTAAAACCCGATGGGAAAGCTGAAAATTGTCAGGGTACCACTAACGGGATTGCTAATATCGACCGATGGCTAGGCGATACAAAATGGGATGTAATCCATTTTAATTTTGGACTACATGATATCAAGCATGTGAATCCAGATACCGGTAAGAGTAGTAATGACCCCAATGATCCGCAACAAGCCAATTTAAAACAATACAGAAAGAACCTGAAGGAGCTTGTTGGAAAACTAAAGGCTACTGGGGCTAACTTGATCTTTGCCACCACGACGCCCTATCCCGAAGGAACTAAGCCTTATAGAGAATTTAGCGATGTGGCGAAGTACAACAAGGTGGCCAGGAAAATAATGAAGAAAAACAAGATTGCTATTAACGACCTACACTCCTTTGTGCTACCCAGAATGGAAGAATTGCAACGACCTGTTAATGTGCATTTCACAGCAGAAGGAAGTAAGCAATTAGCAGCGCAGGTAGTAAAAAGTATCAATAACGGTTTAAAAGCTTCCCGAACAGCCCCCTCGAATTCTGCACAGAAAGCAAATAAGCTATCGAAAGCAGAAAAAAAAGCCGGTTGGACATTACTTTTTAACGGGAAAAATTTCGACGGATGGCGCCAGTGCAATGGAACAGAAATGCCAGCCAACTGGGTGCTGGAGGATAAAGCCATGAAAGTGCTATTGGGAGCCGGGAAAAAACCAGGGCAAGGCTCTCGCGGTGATATTTTGTTTTCGGATAAGCAATTCAAAAACTTCGAACTTTCGATTGACTGGAAAGCCAGTACATCCGCCAACTCGGGGATCTTTTACTACGTTCGCGAAACAGCTGGAAAACCGATTTATTATGCAGCACCAGAAATTCAGGTTTTAGACAATGAACAGGCCAGTGACAATAAAATAGACAGCCATTTGGCGGGTTCGTTATACGATATGATACCCGCAGATCCCAAAACAGTTAATCCTGCCGGAGAATGGAATACCTGTGTGATTAAAGTAAAAGATGGAAAGGTTCAGGTGAGTATGAATGAGACCGAAGTTGTTTCTTACTCACATTGGACGCCGGAATGGGACGAATTGGTACAAAACAGCAAATTCAAAAAATTCAAAGGCTTTACAGAAG
>CAJXUM010001382.1 GCA_913060855.1 uncultured Lewinella sp.
GAGATCAGCCTCGGTCTCGTGGGCTCGGAGATGTGTATAAGAGACAGTTTGAAAGCAAACCGAAAGTATTATGATTAGAAAACCCTGTCCGATTTGTGGTAAACAGATCGTTGGAAGATCCGATAAGAAGTTTTGTTCTACTTCCTGCAAAAACAAATTTCACCATCCAGCCAAGCACCGGAAAGGTGATACTATTAAAACCATCAATCGGTTTTTGTTTCAGAACTTCAAGATAATGGAGGCTGTTTTTAAAGGAGAGAAGAAAAACAAAATGACAGTACCCCGGATCCTGTTAGATAAAATGGATTTCCACTTCAATTACTGTACGGGTTGCTATATCAATAATCAGGGCAAATTGTACCGCTACATTTATGACTACGCCTGGATGGAGTTTTCAAACCAGGAAGTATTATTGGTCAGGAAAAAAGAAGAATAACTCCCCGCTCAGAGCATGTTTGAAGGTAGGATTTGGAAGCCAACCCTTGTTGTCTATCGCCAGCCAGGAATAGTTAATTATAGCTTCTTCCAAAGCTCATTTTTTTTGGTGCCAGCAAGGCTACTCTATTTTTACAGCACTAAGAGTAATTTTAGACAGTAAGCATTTTGATTTTGCTCAATGAAATACCTAAAGAATTAGCTTAATAATTCTGATTGCAGGGCACTCCTCTATATGCCAAATCTCGCATGTATGCGTACGCAGAAATTACTAATGAATGGACGATTTACAAATTTTCTCGATCGGATCAGCATCATACTCCGTAAACATCAGCGTTCCACTCAACCATAAGTCATCCTGCTCATTACTAAGCCACATTTTAAAAAAGATAAATAACCGTGCAGCGTTTTTAAGATTCTCGCATAAATCTATATGAGGACGCGTCAGAACCTATTTATTTCAGTGAAGTTGCTTAATAGCTAAAAACAACTTCCACAATCATAAGCTATGAAAATTAGAGTATTTTTTCTTTTCTCCTTTTGTTTGATACTGTTGGGCAGCTGTAAAAAAGATAGCTTGGTCACCACAGTGGAAGAGGAGCAACCACCAACCCCGACTATTATTATCGAGTCGATTATTCAGGGACTGATCATGGACCGACAGGGAGCCCCGCTAGAAGGAGCATCCGTCACCTGGGGAAATGCCATGATCGAAACCGATGAAAATGGTGTTTTTATCATCGAAAATTTAGTAAATGGAGAAGAAGCCGTATTGAAAGTAGAGAAAGACGGTTTTTTTGATGCCTTTCAAACTATTCTGCCGATTGCTGGCAGCACGATGAAAACCCGGGTGCAATTGACAGCCCGAATTTTAAATGCCTCCTTCCCCGCGCAAGATGGAGGAGAGGTGACCTTGAATAATGGTAGTAAGGTCAACTTTCAAGCCAATGCCTTTATGGATCAATCGGGTAACCTCTACCAAGGGCAGGTCAATATCTTTGCTACCTATATCGACCCCAGTGATCCTAATGTGGACGAAATCATGCCGGGTAACCTCCTGGCCATTAATACGGAGGAGGAACAGCAAACCCTCCAAAGTTTTGGCATGATGAATGTAGAATTGGAAGCTGATAATGGAGAGCCATTACAAATTACTGCGCCAGCGACTTTGCGGATGGCCATTCCCGCCGATAGAAGTATGAACGCCCCAGGTACCATTCCGCTATGGTATTTTGATAAGGCCAGTGGGTTCTGGAAAGAGGAAGGATCAGCAGAATTGGTCAATGGCGAGTATGTAGGAGAGGTTTCTCACTTTTCTTTTTGGAATTGTGATGTACCATATGATTTAGTAGTCTTAAAGGGCGTCTTTTCGGCTGACAAATTTGAACTTACAGGGCGAGTACGTGTCACGGCTACCGACTTGAATACACAAGGTGTCGTGGGTTTGGCGGCGGATGGTTCCTTTAAAGGGAAGGTGATTGCGAATACCCCGCTCCTGTTAGAATTGATTGACCCCTATTGTGGGGATGTCCTATATTCTGTCAATTTAGGTAGCCTAAGCGCTGACGCTAATCTCGGAACTATCAACATTGATTTGACATCCGATTGGGTGAGCCTGACTGGAACCTTAGTGAATTGTGACCAAGAAGCTGTTTCTGATGGGGTAGCCATTATCCAACTAAACGGCCAATCCTACATCGTTACGGCGAAGGAGGATGGTAGTTTATTAGCTGCTTTTCGCCCTTGTGGAGCCACTTCTTTAGCTATCACAGGAATCGATTGGGAGGAACAAGTGCGTGGTTCAGAACAACCTTTCAGTGTAAGTCCTTCTCTAAATGTAGGAGAAATAAAGGCTTGTGGTTTTACCTTTACAGCACAAATAAAAGTCACTAGCCCTGGATTTGAGGATTACATTATTAATAACTGTACGGCTCGGGTAGAACCGAATGATTCGATTGGTAATTTCTATACCCTGACCAGTATTGATAACCAAGGCGGTGAAGATAAAGTTGTTTACAAGTATACCTTTATCAATTGGACCAATGATATCAATAATCCAGTTTGGGGTATGAGCCTGTCTCTTATACACATCTCCGAGCCCACGAGACCGA
>CAJXUM010001383.1 GCA_913060855.1 uncultured Lewinella sp.
ATATATCCAAAAATGGTGAAGTTGATAGAAGGAAATCTGCCTAGTATCGACCAACCCACTTCCGACGTTTCCTCAGTCCTGGCTTTAGAAAACTTCTGAAGCCTTATCCATCTATTTTATTTTTTCAATATCCTGTCCTATTTTATTTGGGTCATTCGACACTAGGGTGTAATTTTATTTTTAACGAAAAAAAAGAATGACATGAGCGAATTCATGATGATTTTCCGACACATCCCAAATCCTGATTTTAAAATGACAGCTGAGCAAATTCAGGTCAGCATCAAACAATGGCAGGATTGGATTGGTGGCATCGCCGCACAAGGCAAATTTGTGAGTGCCAATCAGCTAGGACTTGAAGGGAAAACACTGAAACCCAATAAGGTAGTTACAGATGGGCCTTATGCAGAAATTAAAGAGATTATTGGCGGATACATTATAGTCAAAGCGAATAATTTGGACGAGGCCCTAGGCCTGGCCGAAGGTTGCCCTGTATTAGGGACCGGTGGCCATGTGGAGGTGCGGGATATTATGGTTTTGAATCATTAATTGTTGACTTGAAAACTTTGCCGTGTCCAATCAAGAATTGATTCCTCATTTATTTCGGACAGAAAGTAGCAAGATTATAGCCGTGCTAACCAAGGTCTTTGGCTTGGCGAATGTGGCCTTGGCCGAGGATATCGTGAGTGATACCTTTCTGACGGCTACCGAAAAGTGGGCCAGCGAAGGTCTACCCGATAATCCAACGGCTTGGTTGTATACGGTAGCCAAGAATAAAACCAAGGATTTTCTTCGACGAGACCAGCATTTTTCGCAGAAAATAGCTCCAGCGATCAAAGCCTTGCAGCCGGTAGGGGAGGAAGTCCAACTCGATTGGTCCGAAAAGAATATCACCGATAGCCAGTTGAAAATGATGTTTGCGATCTGTCACCCCGAGATACCGGAGGAGGCGCAAATTGGCTTGGCGCTGCGCATTCTTTGCGGCTTTGGAATCGAAGAAATTGCGCTGGCCTTTCTGACTAGCAAAGCGGTAATCAACAAGAGATTGTATAGGGCCAAGGAGAAGTTACGCTCCTTGGCTCTTGCTATGGAACTGCCTTCTCTCCTAGAAATGGAAAAACGCTTGGAGAATGTACTGCGTATCCTATATCTTCTATTCAATGAAGGCTATTATTCGCAGACTACGCATTTGCCGCTCCGCAAGGATCTGTGCTTTGAGGCCATGCGATTGAATTATCTCTTGCTTGAGAATCATAGCACCAACCAACCCTTTGTCAATGCACTTTTATCCTTAATGTGTTTCCATGCCTCGCGTTTTGAAGCCCGTATGAGTGATGAGGGAGAAATTATACTATATGATGACCAGGATCGAGATTTATGGGACGACGACCTCATTGCGAAGGCAAATCATTTTTTGATAGAAAGTGCCAAAGGAGAGGTCATTACCAAGTATCATTTAGAAGCCTCTATCGCCTATTGGCATTCTACCAAACAGCAACAAGCGGATAAATGGGAGCATATCTTACAGCTTTATAATCGCTTGTTACAGATTGAATATTCACCGATCATGGCCTTGAATCGGACCTACGCCTTGGCTCGCGCTAATGGTGTAGAAAAAGGTATCCAGGCTGCTGAGAAATTGGCTTTAGTGGATACCTACCCCTACCACCTGCTGCTGGGAAATTTGTATACTTCAGTGGCGATTGATAAAGCTAAATCTCATTATCGTTTGGCGCAAAAATTAGCTAAGTCCGAAGCTGAGAAAAAAACTATAGCAGTTTATTTGCGAGGAATGGGAGAAGGGGATTAAGCAAAAGTGTCTATCTTTTGGGATCAATCACAATTCATGAGCATAGCACAAGCCTATAATGCCTGGTCGGATAGCTACGACACCAATGAAAATAAAACGCGAGACTTAGATCAGCAAGTGACGCGAGAAACCCTAGAGCGGTATGACTTTCAACAAGTACTGGAACTAGGTTGTGGGACGGGGAAAAATACCGTTTACTTGTTGGAGAAGGCTAGTGTGGTGACGGCTGTAGATTTCTCGGAAGGCATGTTGGCGAAAGCGAAAGCAAAGATAAATTCACCCCAAATCACCTTTTTACAAGCCGATATTACAAGGCCTTGGCCATCCACTATTCCCGCTGTTGATCTCATCACTTGCAACCTCACCCTGGAGCACATTGCTGATTTAGGTTTTATTTTCCAACAAGCTGGAGAGAAGCTGATAGATGAAGGCTTGTTTTTCCTTTGTGAGTTACATCCCTTCAAACAATACCTCGGAAGTAAGGCCCGATTTGATACCGAAAATGGGGTGCAAGAATTGGAAGTGTACCAGCATCACATTTCCGAATACCTACAAAAAGCGACAGCCCATGAATTTGAGCTGATCGAGCTAAGGGAATGGTTTGACGAGGGAGGCACAAGTGAAATACCTCGCTTATTGTCTTTGGTCTTCCGAAAATCGAGTCTAAAAAAACGCTCTTAAGTTTCGGTAAGCATGACGCCTTGTAGGATTCGTTGTGCGCTACCTTGCTCCTGTCTC
>CAJXUM010001384.1 GCA_913060855.1 uncultured Lewinella sp.
TGTGTATAAGAGACAGGTCCCCAAAGCACCTCATAAGGCACTACCTCAATATCAATCGTACTCAAATGATGGGACGTGACCAGGAGCTTCGCATAAATCTTGGCGGTTTGTTTTGGATATTAGGCCAGTCGAAGGAATGGCGGACGATGAGGAATAGGAGGCGCATAAAAACCTGAGAGCGGCGAGTCGTCTCGTCCTTCTTAAGGTAGCGGTAGGTTTCATAGACCCGAATCTCTTCCTGGATGCTCTTGACAAACTTGCTGCACTCGATCTCTTGGATCGCCGATTCCGTCAAGGTCAAGTCGTGGAGATGGAAGGCGGTGATAGCCTCATACTGATGGATAAAGTCTATTGAAAGGAAGAAAGTCCTCTTGGAAATTAATTTCAGCATTGATTAAACATAAAATAGTTTCTTTAGTATCTTCCGGTAGCATTCCAGATTGTCCATCTTTACCTAAAATCCAACCAAATGAGTTATGCTGATGCTAGTAGTTTCGCAGATGACGAATTAAAATCATCGTCATCT
This sequence comes from uncultured Lewinella sp., assembly GCA_913060855.1. Taxonomy (GTDB): domain Bacteria; phylum Bacteroidota; class Bacteroidia; order Chitinophagales; family Saprospiraceae; genus DT-111. The sequence continues at coordinate 527 of CAJXUM010001384.1, forward strand.
GGTCATGATCCTCGATTCAAAAAGATGCCCAATGTGACACAGTACAAAGGGGCGGATTGGAAGAACGAAATTACACGGAAAAGCGGTATCTCCTTGGGAGATGCTTTTCATACCGCCTTAAGTGACGACAGCATTAGCTATTTTTTCTACATGAATGGGTCCATGTACCTCGAAGGTAATAATGGGCCTGATGGTTGGACGGAGAAAGGCGCTTTCAATCCTGGTGATGCCGTATTCTTTTCTGGAGAGCCTTGGTATGGCAGTTCTTATGCTTCGGATGCCTACGAAAAAATTGCCGTTGAGAAAAAGATCACTTATTCCGGATTTCAGGCAGAATTAGCTGAAGGAAAAGATCATCTCAACATCATGCCGGATGTCCAGGCTTTCGCCAACCTTATCTCTTCGCGAGAATTAAAACCTCCTCTTTCTGTTGGTCTATTTGGTGATTGGGGCTCTGGAAAGAGCTTTTTCATGAACCTATTGAAGAAAGAGGTAGAGGAGAACGTGGTTTGGATGAAAAAGCAAATTCAGGAAGAATCTAATCACCTATTTGAAAACTTAAGAGAAGCAGATCAGCCCGTAGAAGTTATTAAAAAGTTGCTCCCCTCTCCCGATTCCCAAGTAGAATTGATTATGGAGTGGATTCGGCAAAAACCGAGTTCAGCCTATGAAAAACTAGTCAGGTTATCCCTGAAGCCAGCAGAAATCCGCCAAGACCTAGCTAATAATAAGGATGTCGCCAAAAAGAAAATCAAGGAAAAACTGGCCCTCAACCTAGAAAACCAGGCCAATAAATTGGCCGAAGGGCTTAGCAGCAACCATCCGGAAACAGCGCAAATTCTCCAGCAACTAGTGGCCGGAAAAGCAGAACGGTCATTGGGTTACTGTCGCAATGTTTCCCAGATAGAATTCAACGCCTGGCACTACGTTGATTCCAACTTATGGGCCAGCATGCTCAATAATATATTTGAAAAACTGAGCCAATTCATCGGCATATTACCGCAGGAAGAATTCAATACCATCGAGTTGTTCAAGGGCTTGGCCAGTACCAAGGAATTGATGGATGAGACCGCCAAGGAAAAGAAAAGGTTAGAGGACAGCAAGCAAAAAATAAATACGAACCTGGACGAATTGAAATTGCAAAGGGAAAAGGTTCGAACTGAACTAAAAGGTATTAGTATTTCCCAAATTTGGGGTCAATTGAAGGAAGATACCGAAGTAAAATCTACCTTGAGTAAGGTCCAGTCACTGGTAAATGAGGCAGGAAAAGAGCTGGGATTTGAACCCATAAAAGTGGCAGCAGCAGAAAACCGCAGCAGAATAGAGGTCCTTTACCAGCGTTACCAGTCCAGTCGCAGTCGCCTTACTACCTTGTGGGTCGAGCTCAAGACCATGACTACCAAGGAGAAAGCCCTTTTACTAGTTTTTCTAGGTATTCCCATTTTGGCGCTCTTGTCTCTGCCACTGCTAGAAAGTGCAGGGTCGATTCCTGCCAACTGGGTGAGTAGTATTTCCAAGATTACCGCCCTTATTTATTCCCTCCTGAAATTTATCCCCTCCCTCTTAAACAAAGGAGAAAAGGCGTTTAAAAAGATCGACAAAGGCTTAGATCGCTTATCTGCAGCCAGAGAGAAAGTAAACCAACTCGAAAACATAGCCGCTAGTCAGGTAGACATCCAGATTCAACTCAAATTGCAGGAGTTGTCTCAGATTGAGGCCCAGGAAAAGGAGATTCAGGAGAAACTTACATCACTCGAACAGCAATTGATAGACACAGAAGTCGAATTGGAAGCGATCAAAAAAGGGCAACGATTGTCTTCTTTTATTCAGCGTCGCCTATCCAGTGATGATTATCAAAAACACTTGGGACTTATTTCCACCATTCGGGATGATTTTGAAAAATTGACCGACTATTTACACAGTAGAGACCCTATTTCCGAGTTATTGTCTACTGTGAGTGACAATAGGATCTGTCTCTTATACACATCTGACGCTGCCGACGAAGAGGATAGTGTA
>CAJXUM010001385.1 GCA_913060855.1 uncultured Lewinella sp.
AAGCAATATTGGATATTTGTTCCTATATTGTTCTCCAATTCACTCATATTTGCGTGTTTGGTTCATATTTCTCATACATATTTGGCTATGGCTAATAGGCGGAAAAAGAACAATAAAGGGATCGTTTTAATCAAGAAAGCGAATAACCTGATTGAATCTAGGTATAAGTTTGATATCTGGGAGACTCGCTTTTTCCTATCTGTCTTAGGGCAGATTCGAAGGGAGGATCAGGAATTCGAAGTATACCGTATTTGGTATAAAGATGTGATTAAGGCTTTTGGTTTGAAATCAGGTGATTCTTATCGCTTTTTGCGAGAGGCAGCCCAGAGTCTGATGGGGAAGTCTTTTTTTGTGAGTTATGAGACCGAGGAGGGAGTTAAAAGAGAGAAACAGTACCACATTCTACGAGAAATCGATTATTTGCAGGCGGGCCAGGAAGGGAAAGCGAGTGCAAAGGCTATCGAAAATCATGAATATATCGATGTCACGGTAGAGCAAAAAATGAGACCCTTGCTTTTACAATTGCAAAAGAATTTTACAGCCTATGATTTAAGGAATATTGTGAAGTTGGGCGTTTATCCAGTACGCGTATATGAGCTTTTGAAACAGTATGAGAGTATTGGAAAGCGAAAACTGCTGGTGTCAGATATGAAGAAGATGTTCGAAGTAGGGGAACGCTATAAGTTGTTTGGTGATTTTTTCCGCTGGGTGATTAAACCATCAGTGAAGGAAATCAATAAGTATACGGATTTGACGATTACCGAAGTCGAAAAGGTTAAGGCGGGGCGACGAGTGGAGGCGCTGAATTTTGTGTTTCGAGCCAAGAATGAGATGGAATTGAAACGAGTGCATAATGCGGCGAGCACTTCTCAATTGGAGATCGGTTTTGACGAGGTGATTCCTAAGACGCCGAAGGAGACGGAAAAGGATCGTTTGTTTAATGCTTTTCATGGAGATGTCGTGCAGCGCTTTGGGGTAACCCCTTCTGTTTTCTTAAGCTTGTTGGATGAGTTTAATGAAGGCCAGATTACACAGGCGATACGGGTAACGAACCGGGCCAAGTATAATAAACAAATATCAAGTAGTGTAGCGGGCTTCTTTGTTTATGCGCTCAAGAATGGGTATACCGATGATAAGGAGGAAATCCTGAAGAAGCAGGAAAAGGAGCTATTCAAGAAGAAAATGCAAGCCCTGCGAGAAGAAAAATCGATTGCACTAAATGAACGCATTAAAGTGGTCACTGCCGAACAAGCAGACATTACTGCTCGTGCCATAGAGATCTTACGAGAAGAACCGACTTCCATTATTATTGATGAGAAGGAAGAAGAGCTAGGCCGGCCACTAGAATTAGAGGATTACCGGCAGGATAGAATTCTGAGGGAGCTGGTAAAGGGAAAGATAATTGACCTTTCTAAAGATCAATTTGCCGATATTCTGGAAGTCTTTGAGAAGAAGAAAAAGAAATTGATTAGTCAAAGGGCGATCCATGCTAAAGCCCCTCAAATTTGAGGGGGTTTAGCATAGATTTGAAGTTGAGCGCTTATGAAAAAGCAAAAAATTACGGTGAATGGTGTGGAGGTCCGCTTTTATCAGCGGGGTGAGGTCGAGTTTATATCTTTAACAGATATTGCCAAAAAGTTCAATCCAAGTACGGATGTAGTAATCCAAAATTGGCTACGGACTGGCGATACACTCGATTACTTAGCACTTTGGGAATCTCTCCATAATCCTGCCTTCAATCACGATAGCTTTGAGGAGTTTCGTCGGCAGGCAGGGTCGGGCGGTTTCTTTATTTCGCCTAAACAATGGATTGAAAAGACGGCGGCAGTAGGTATGGAGTCCCGTACAGGCCGTGGTGGAGGCACTTTTGCGCACACGGATATTGCCTTGGAGTTCTGTTCTAGTTTATCGGCGGCCTTTAAGTTGTACTTGGTCAAGGAGTTTAAGCGACTGAAGGAAGATGAGTCGGAACAAAAGGGACTCACTTGGGATGTATACCGATTGATGGGGAAGGCGAATTATAAGATTCATACGGAGGCAGTAAGGAATGCTGGAGTCCCTGTCATGGATTGGAATACAAAGCGGGAAGCCATTTATCAGGCATCCGAAGCAGATTTGATTAATATCGTGGTCTTTGGCTGTACGGCTAAGCAATGGCGCCAGGCCAATCCAAAAGCGAAAGGCAATATTCGCGATGGAGCCTCAGCATTAGAGAACTTGGTACTCAATTCTATTCAAATCCTAAATGCTGAACTCCTGGAAAAGAAGGTGTCCAAAGCGGATCGCCTAGTCTACTTACAGGCCAAAGCAGCCCATCATTATAGCGTGCTCGCGCATAGCGCACCGATTAAGCAGTTAGAGATGATGCAGAAGAAATTGAAAGGATAAGTGAAGCGTCAAAAATAAACCCCCTCAAATTTGAGGGGGTTTATTTTAGGTAGGTATTATGCCTAAATTATGAGTAATTTGGAACATTCTACTTTTATCCTTCTCCTACCCTACTGGCCCTGTCTCTTATACACATCTGACGCTGCCGACGAA
>CAJXUM010001386.1 GCA_913060855.1 uncultured Lewinella sp.
TCTACACTATCCTCTTCGTCGGCAGCGTCAGATGTGTATAAGAGACAGGTTTTTAGAGTTCTTTACAGAAAATCATCCCAAATGGGCACATCTTGATATCGCAGGTGTCGCTTTCGGCGATTCAGAGTTTACTATACAGCGAAGTGCAACCGGTTTTGGGATTCGTTTATTGACAGAATTGATAGAAAACTATACCGAAGCGTCTTAGCTAAGTTTAAATCAATCCTCTAGCCTTTAATTCTAGGTATTTATTGATGGAATTGATGGAGAGGTCCTCCGGGCGAGTGAGGATGGCTTGAATGCCATATTGCTTCAACTGCTGTACCATCTGCGTCTTTTCAGATAAGAATTTTTGGGCCACCGTCTGATGATAAATATCTTCTAAGGTATCTACTTGCTGCTCGGCATAAGCCCTAATCTCTGTATTTTCAAAAAACACAACAACTAATAGATGGAATGTGTTGATTCGGCGCAAGATAGGAAGCACACGCTCCATCGCGTAGGAACTCTCGAAATTCGTAAATAACAAGAGTAGACTTCGGCCCGTAATCAATTTACGCGCAGCGTAGTATAGCAATTCAAAATTAGCTTCTTTCGGCCGCTCCTTCTCCTTATATAGTGCATATAGAATCTTATTCAACTGAGAAGGTTTACTATCAGCCTTTAATGTCGTCCCCATCTTATCTGAAAACGTGATCAAACCTGCTCTATCATGTTTTTGTAACGCAATATTAGATAGTACCAGGCTCGTATTGATCGCATAATCCATCAAGCTCAATCCTTCAAAAGGCATCCGCATCGATCTGCTTTTATCGATCAAACAGTAAATCTGCTGCGCCCTTTCGTCTTGGTATTGATTCACCATCAAGCCTGCTCTTCGGCTACTCGCCTTCCAGTTGATACTGCGATAATCGTCTCCTCGGACGTAGTTTTTGATCTGCTCAAACTCATAACTATGACCAATCCGCCGCATCTTCTTAATCCCCTTCTTATGACTAGTTTTGTCGAAGGCACTCAACTCAAATTGCTTCATTTGCAAAATAGAGGGGTAAACCGGAATACGCATCTCCTGTTCCTGCCGATAACGCCTTTCTAATAATCCCAATCTGGTGGCGATAAAAACATTGATCGCACCAAAATCATACTCCCCCCGCTCATAAGGAGTGAGTTCATAGCGCATTTGTAATTCCTCGCCAGCTTCCAACTCCACCCGCCGTTCAAAATCCCGGATTTGAAACCGAACCGGTAATTCATCTATGACATTGAGCCATAGTTTCTGACTACTCTCATTCTTTAAATCAATGTACACGGCATTGGGGTCCCCCATAGAAAGCACCTTAGGCAATCGCCGAATGGCTTCCACCTTCATCTGCTGATTAAACAACACAACGCCATCCAACAAGATGACAGCCATGATCACAATAAATGCAATCAAGGCTACTGGAAATAATAAAGGAATAGCGAAGCTAAGCGCAAAGAAGGCCGCCAGCCCACCCAGTACCCAGAAAAAGCGATTCGTTAAATAGATATTCTTCATGCGGGAGCCCGGCGCGAATTTGATTTCTGTTAGCAATGTAGGGATAAAAGACGGAATACTCAAGCCACCGTCAGACTGGACTCAGGCTTAGTTTTTGGCGCCGTGGGCACGTAAAACCTCTTCTACCGCTGGTGCCACTTTTTTCAACAACCAGGCACCATGCAAATCTTCGGGATGATCAGGATGCGTCAAGAGCGCCCCAGCCTCCAGTAGCGCCTTAGCAATATCGGCGTAATCCTTCGCATGGCTCTCCGCAGAACTTGAATAAACGGAGCCGTGAACCACCCAGCCCAAGGGAGACATATTATGTAAGTCCCCTCGAATCTCTAGCGGTGCATTGCGCTTAATCAGCAGACGCGTTATGGCTGCTTGCCCAAACCATGCTGACATGTGTAGAGCTGTCCCTTCATCCAACCCGCGACTAGCTATATCAATCCCGGCGTCCAACAATAGTGTCACAGCTTCCGGCATAGGCCGCCCAGCTAAGTCCGGTAAAATTCGGGCTTCCTCAACATTCATTTCACTAGCCAGCTTAGGATATTTGGTGAGGATGGCTTTAGCCGCTTCTAATTTATTTTCTCCCAATAAAACAGCCAATTGATCTGCAGCACTGAGGCTCGTATCTGCCCCTAATTGGGCCAAGTGGTCCGATATTTCGGTAAATCCGCGACGAATGGCATGCGCATAGGCCGTTTTTCCGCCCCTAGTCTTGGCATCAATGGGTACCCCATGTGCCAATAAGGCATCAATACAATCTAGCCTCCTTCTGCGGACAGCAACATGAAGGGCATTTTCATCATACTTCCAATATCGTTCATGGGGATCAGCTCCATTGTTTAAAAGAGTGGTCATTTTTTCTGGGGTATAAGCCCAGTCAATCATGTAATGCAGTTCGGGATGATTGGCCATCTTGGTATTTTTTGGGTGTATACAAGAGGTTATTTGATCAATAAACAGTCTTTAAATGCTGTCTCTTATACACATCTCCGAGCCCACGAGACCG
>CAJXUM010001387.1 GCA_913060855.1 uncultured Lewinella sp.
GAGATCAGCCTCGGTCTCGTGGGCTCGGAGATGTGTATAAGAGACAGACTTTACGCAGACGGTTATTTTATTCCTACAACATTATCTATTGGACTGGTAGGCCGATAATGAAGCTAACGGACATGGCTAAATTTGAGCTCCAAACCGCCAATTTCTTTTATCAAGGCCGCCTCTTCTAAGCTTACTTGCTGTATATAAGCCTTCAATTTCAATAAGGTATCTTCTACCTCAGTTTGACGAATAGCTACCTCCAACAATCCCGATTCTGTAAAGGATTGTTTCACAATATCCAACTCCAGTTTTTTTACGGCATTCATGACCTGGCTCATCAAGCCATAGTGAAAGGATAGACTATAGATATCTTCTACCGTTTTCAAGATGATCTCACCCGCCTCAAAAGCAGCAGCTGTACTCAGCTTATACGCATTAATCAAACCGGAAGTACCTAGCAAGGTTCCCCCAAAATAGCGCACCACAATGACCATCACATTGCTCAGTTGAAAACTATCTATCTGACCTAAAATCGGCCTGCCAGCCGTTCCACTGGGCTCACCGTCATCATTGGCTCGAAAGTTATTACGATCCGTACCCAAGCGATAAGCGTAGCAGTGATGGCGGGCCTTTGAATGCTCCTTTTTGACAGTGAGTAAGTGGGCCTGCCAATCATCTTCGGTATAAGCCGGAAAGGCATAAGCCAAAAATTTACTTCCTCTATCCCTAAACTCTCCGTAAGAAGGACCGCTTAAAGTTTGGTATTGGTCTTTTTTCATGATTTACCGCTTACTTTCAGGCGATTCTTTACTAGCATCGCCTTCTCAATAGCCGCTTCCGGCGTTTCTCCCAAAATTGTAATATGGCCCATTTTTCGGAAGGGTTTACAAATGGCTTTCCCATACAAATGAATATAGACACCTTCCATCGCCAAACACTCTTCCCAACCTTCATACTGGGCAGGGCCAGTCGAACCTGCTTCTCCTAACAAATTGAGCATAACGGCAGGAGACGTCAACTTAGTACTGCCTAAGGGCAGATTGAGCACGGCTCGTATGTGCTGGTCAAACTGAGAAGTGATACAGCTCTCGATCGTATGATGACCACTATTATGCGGGCGTGGGGCTACTTCATTGACTAGTATATCTCCACTTTTGGTCAAGAATAATTCTACGGCAAGAAGCCCACAAATGTCAAAAGCTTCAATTACTCTTCGTGCTAGTTGATCAGCTTCTTCTACCACGGCGTCTGCTACTCGAGCTGGACAAAGCAAAAACTCCACTAGGTTAGCTTGTTCATTAAACTCCATTTCTACCAGTGGGAAAGTAGCAATTTCTCCCTTTTCATTCCGAGCTGCTACAACAGATAATTCTTTTTCTATCGGCACCAATACCTCCACCAAGGCCGGGCCAGGTAGTAATTTACCGAGATCAGCTTCTGTTTTAATCAAAGCCACACCTCGACCATCGTAACCGGCTGTGCGCGATTTTTGTACAAAGGGAAGAGAAAGTGTGCCCGCCTCGATCGCATTCTTTATCTCATGTTCATCCGAATACAGTTGATAATCCGAAGTAGGAATCTCGTGTTGGGTATAGAATTGCTTTTGGAGTCCTTTGTCCTTGATAATATCTAATGCCTTGGGAGAGGGATGAACTTTGATCCCTTCCTTCTCCAATTGGTGCAGTGCCGCTGAGTTGACATGCTCGATCTCAATACTTACCACATCCATTTGCCTCCCAAACGCCAATACTGCATCGTAGTCCTTGAAACTTCCCGTGGTAAAGCCCATCGCATAAGGCCCCGCTGGAAATTCAATCGATTCATCGAGCATATAAATGGGGTAATGCCAGGGGCCAGCTGCCAAGGCCAACATTTTTCCTAATTGTCCTCCTCCTAAAATGCCTAATTTCTTTCCTTGCTGCATAAATTTTTTTTTGGTGCTTGAAAAACCAGCTAATGGCTTCTATTACTTGACATACCTTAAAATGGAGCCCCATGACCTTTCTCGGGCCCCGATGCCTGCAAAACTAATTATTGTCTTTGATTTTTCGAAACCAAAGCCTTTTCCTATTTTCAGGGCTCAATTATAAAACATATGGAAAGCATCATCATCAAGGGCGGTCAAGTGATCAATGAAGGGAAAATCTTCCCAGCCGATATACTGATTGAAAACGGACGAATTAGCCAAATAGCGCCTCAAATTACCCGAGGAGCAGATAGAGAAATAAATGCCGAGGGCAAACATATTATCCCGGGTATTATCGATGACCAGGTGCACTTTCGGGAGCCTGGCTTGGTGCACAAGGGAGATTTGTATACGGAGCCTCGCGCGGCCGTAGCAGGTGGTACTACTTCCTTTATGGAAATGCCAAATACGAAGCCACCAGCGATCACGCAAGCTAAATTGGAAGAAAAGTACCAAGCCGCGTCACAGAAATCCTTGGCCAACTATAGCTTTTTCATGGGGGCTACCAATGACAATATCGATGAGGTATTGCGTACCTGTCTCTTATACACATCTCCGAGCCCACGAGACCGAGGCTGATCTC
>CAJXUM010001388.1 GCA_913060855.1 uncultured Lewinella sp.
AGATCAGCCTCGGTCTCGTGGGCTCGGAGATGTGTATAAGAGACAGGTATTCAAAAAACCCTACGAACTAGATACAGCAGGCAATAAGGAGAAGAATTATTATGTTAATGAGTCAGTCGGTTTGGCCGCAGGTTTTTTACTAGCGGCTATTCACCAAGCAGGCCTTGTTGCACTGACACACACGCCGAGTCCGATGAATTTTCTTCAGACCATTCTGGATCGGCCAGCCAATGAACGGGCATTCTTATTAATTCCGGTTGGTTACCCTGCTGAGCAAGCCAAAGTACCCGATTTACAGCGGAAAGAATTGGCTGAAGTCATGCAGTGGTATTAAAGAAAAAGCACTCCCTTACTCACACTAGTTAAAACTGATTTCTATCTTTAGCTGTTTCTTTATAGGCGACTTTTAGCCCGATATCCCTAATTACTCAAATTCGTACATCCCATACTTAATTGCTATTTCATGTGCACAGTCACTTATATTCCAAGGCAAAAGGGCAATTTCATCCTTACCTCCAACAGAGATGAGCAAGCTGCTCGTTCTTCTAAGTCTTTAAATCAGGTCTTACAAAATAAGCAGCAGCTGATTTTTCCAAGGGATACGGAGGCGGGAGGAACTTGGATCGCCTCCTCGGATGCCGATCGGGTGGTTTGCCTACTTAATGGGGCCTTTGAAGGGCATGATAGAAAACCGCCCTACCGACGAAGTCGAGGTCTGATGGTATTGGATTTCTTTTCTTTCGGAAAAACTGAAGACTTCTTTAGGAACTACCATTTTCAGGGAATGGAGCCCTTTACGATGCTGATTGTAGAAAGGGGTAAGCTATGGGAACTTCGCTGGGATGAAACGGAAAAATCGATCCTACAATTGGATAATGAAAAACCACATATTTGGTCTTCTGCTACACTCTATGATGCCAAAACAAAGGCAAAAAGGGAGAAATGGTTTGAAAATTGGATTAAAAATATTCACATATTTAGTAGAGAAAACATCCTCCACTTTCATAAAACAGCCGGTGATGGTGACCCTTGGAATGATGTGATTATGAATAGAGAAGACATTGTACAAACGGTTAGTATTACCAGTATCCTTAAATTAGCGGATCGTATCGACGTCATGTATCACGAATTGCTGACCAATCAAATACGAACTGCGGAAATATTACTGCAACGTGAATTGGTGGCATCAGCTGAAGACTAACCCTAAGTTTATTCGACTCCTCAATTGGGAGTTTTGGCCTACTTATATGTTTTATGGCCCAATGGTCCCTCTTTTTTGTTGGATGGCACTTAAGTATCGGCATTTGTGCTTTTTCACCCCCGCCAATCCAAAGATTTTTACGGGAGGTACAGGCATGGAGTCGAAATATAAAACCCTACTCTTAATTCCTCCTCAGTTTCGCCCTATTACCATTTTTGTGCCCGCTGGACAAAAATTGGAGCTCGTCACACAGGAGATAGATCAACGGCAACTACAGTACCCTATTATTCTCAAGCCCGATGTCGGCTATAGAGGCTTATTGGTTTCTTTGGTCAAATCGCCCACCGAATTAGCTACCCTACTCGAGACTTATCAGGTAGATTTTATCATACAAGAATTTATTCCCTACCCCGAAGAGTTTGGCATTTTATACCACCGCTTTCCCAATCAAGATAAGGGGCGTATTAGCTCCGTCACTTTGAAGGATTTTCTACACATCCACGGAGATGGCATCTCTACGGTAGAAATGCTCATGCAGCAAAAATCTAGAACGAGCCTCCAGTTAGCTCGTCTGGCCAACGAACAAGTCGAACTCTTGAATAGTATCCCAGCAAAGGGAAAGAAAGTCTATCTCGGTAAAATAGGCAATCACTCTCGGGGTACTACCTTCCTAAATGGCAACCACTTGATCGATCAACAATTGGCAGATACCTTCGACCAAATTGGCAATCAAATCGATGGTTTCTTTTACGGTCGGTTTGATGTAAAATGCCCAGATCTAGATAACCTTCGACTGGGAAAAAACATCAAGATCATCGAAATTAATGGTATCCTGGCAGAACCAGCTCACATCTACGACCCCCTCAAATCCAATTATTGGAAGGCTTTGCGAGATATCGCCCAGCACTGGCTCTTGATTGGTCGCATCGGGTCTGAAAGCCATGAAATGGGGGCCCCGTATCTACCTGCTAAATCGCTATTGCTGGCCATTTCTAATCATATTACTTATCTTCGAGACATCAAAGCAATGGTTAAAAAGTAAACCTTAGAGATGAATACCCGAAGAAAATTCCTACATCAGTCTGCGCTCGCCGGAGCAGCCCTTTCCCTTGCACCTTTTCTCAACCTAAGTTGTATGTCAAACAAGAGCCTCCCTTATGCCGATACGATCGGCCTGCAATTATATACCCTTCGATTTCAACTGGACGAGGATGCCCCAGCTACTCTGGCTGCGCTCAAAAAGATGGGTTATCACCAGGTAGAGTTAATGGATATTACACAAGAACAAGAGCTGTCTCTTATACACATCTGACGCTGCCGACGAAGAGGATAGTG
>CAJXUM010001389.1 GCA_913060855.1 uncultured Lewinella sp.
CGTCGGCAGCGTCAGATGTGTATAAGAGACAGCGATAGGCCATTTCATACTGTGCAATTCGGGCGTGTATTTCCGGATCGCCATATTGCTCATGTTGTACCTCATTCAAAGCTTTTAAATGATCTAGCATTCGCCGCCGATCCTTGGCGTGATAATTATCAGGATCATTTAAGAATAACACCGGATCCCGACCTGACCGGAACTGTACACCCTGATGTTGAGTAGGCAAAAAAACATTTCCCCAAAGTCGAGTGTAAATGGGTTGCCCGCCTGTATTTTTAGAAACGAGTACGATGAAATTAGGCAGGTTATTATTGAGTGATCCTAGTCCATAACTCAGCCAAGCCCCAATCGAAGGCCGGCCGGGTAACTGATGCCCCGTTTGGAAAAAAGTAATGGCTGGGTCATGATTGATTTGCTCGGTATACATAGACTTGATAAAGCATAAATCATCCACTATTTTAGCGGTATGGGGCATGAGATCACTCACCCAAGCTCCCGATTTTCCATACTGCTTGAACCCATAAAGAGACGGAGCAATCGGGAGGCTGGTTTGATCCGCACTCATTCCGGTCAAGCGTTGCCCTTTCCGTACGGAATCAGGGAGGTCTTCACCTTGTAAATCATACAATTTGGGTTTGTAATCAAAGGTTTCGAACTGAGAAGGCCCACCACTTTGAAAGAGGTAGATGATGCGCTTAGATTTCGGCTGGAAATGAGGTAAATCCGGAAGACTATTAGACATATTCGATGAAGAAATCGGCGAATTACTACCAAAAAGGCCTTCACTTCCCAGGAGAGACCCCAGCGCCAATGCGCCAAACCCCAGGGAACTTTTGCCCAGGAAAGACCTTCGATCAATCAATCGCTGGAGCGCGGGGAGGGATTGATGATTGAGTTGTTGTGGTTTGGATGGACTCATGATTTATCTTTTTGTAATACTGGCATCTGCGTTCATAATAATACTTGCCAAGACGGCATTGGCCATAAGCATGGCCGGGTCAAGGCTCTCATCTAGCGGATAATCGCCACTCGTCAACCAGCCATTTTTAGTAGCAGGGCGAGCTGAGAATGCTTGGTATTCTTCGGTTTGTGTTTGAAGCAATAGGGCGGTTTCTGCTGCTAACGGTTTTCTACCGGTTAATTGTAAAAAGGCCTGGGTAATTGCTGTTGCAGGATTTTCCGCCCTGGTTATCTGTTGGCCGATCACTCTCGAAGCTTCAACAAAGGCGGGATCATTCATCAAAACTAAGGCTTGTAGCGGCGTATTGGTTTTCTGTCGGCGCACGGTACATTCACTTCTATCCGGCGCATCAAAAGTCGCCAAGGTAGGGTGGGGGACTGATCGTTTCCAAAAGGTATATAAGCTTCTTCGGTATAGTTTTAGTCCACTATCGGGGTAGTAAGTATCATTATTCATTTTCCAAAGGCCGGCTGGCTGATAAGGTTTTACACTTTCTCCGCCGATCTTCTTATGCAAAAGACCACTGGCCAATAAGGCATTGTCTCGTATCATTTCTCCGCTGAGCCTTAGGGCAGGGCCACGAGCCAGCCAGGTATTATCCGGATCCGCTGTTCGAAGCTGCTCTCCCGGCACCGAGCTTTGTCTATAGGTCGTCGACATCACAATCATTTTGGCCAATTGCTTCACGTCCCAGCCCGATTCGATGAATTGAAGGGCCAATAAGTCCAATAAGGCGGGGTGACTCGGCAATTGACCTTGGCTACCAAAGTCTTCCGTCGTCAGTACCAATCCCCGGCCGAAGAAAAGCTGCCAGTAGCGATTAACAGCGACCCTAGCCGTTAGTGGATGCTTGGGCTGGGTGAGCCATTGGGCTAGACCTAGTCTATTTTTTGGTAAATCGTCAGACATGGGTAGAATGCGCTCGGGTACATTCGGGAAGACCTCTTTTCCGTATACATCATATTGTCCGCGATCCAAAATATAGGTCTTCCTCGGCTCGGCCATCTCTTTCATGACCATGACCTCTTGGACATTTTCGATACTATCGGTATAGGAGGCTCTCCACTTCGCCAATTCCCGTTTATTTTGCTGGTACTGACTGGCTTCTTTGGCGAGGTAATATGCTTGAAGCTGGACACGTTCAGTCGTAGACAGTGCATCCTGTTTTTTCGATAGCATGGCTTTCAACGCCGCTGGTTGGTTGAGTTGTAAAACTTCAATGGCTGTGATTTCTCGATCAAAAATCATTAACTCATCAACAATAGCTCCTTTAATGCCCTTCCCTCGCCAGCGCGCACCTACTTTCAAACCGGGTTCAATCGGCTTAGGGTAAATGGGGTCTACCATATCATGGAAGATAATGTCCTTGTACAAATTATCAGTTTCTACGTGTGTTTCTAGCTCTTCTCCATTCAGGTGTAATTTGCAACCGGCCGCAGTACTGGAACCATCATACGTAAAGGTAAAAGAGACCCATTCTTCTCGAGGAACTTCTACCTCAGCATATTCTACAATGGCATTATCCTGTCTCTTATACACATCTCCGAGCCCACGAGACCGAGGCTGATCTC
>CAJXUM010001390.1 GCA_913060855.1 uncultured Lewinella sp.
ACGAGATCAGCCTCGGTCTCGTGGGCTCGGAGATGTGTATAAGAGACAGGGGTGTTGGGTATGCTTTCGCCAATAAAAACAGATCCTTTGGGGCCACTAAAGGTAAAGCGGTAATTCTTGACGGGAATGGGCAGGGCCAAAGTTCGACGTTCAAGGTTAGTCCAATCAATATTGACGGTATCGATAGCAGTTGCTTTTTTCTTTGCAGTGGGCGCTTTTTTGGGTGTGCTATCCGCTCCGCCCTTATCGGCTGTTTTCGTAGAATCTGCTACTTCTTTGACCGGCTCTTCATCACTTTTGGGGGCAAAAGGAGAAGGATCTGCCTCTCGTAAAATTAACACATATGCGCCATAAACAGGATCAGCCTGCATGGCACTGGTATTGGCCCAACCAGAACCCAGCGCTACATCCGTACTGGCTAGAAAATACAAATGACGTCCATCTCGGTCCCAGGTGGGGGCGAAGGCATCTGCTAAAGGATCCGTCACTGCTTTAGATTCCTCCGTATCTAGTGACCAAACCATCACCCGCCGAAAATTATTCGATCCGGTTTTGGCATAGGTAATCCATTTGGAATCAGGAGACCACTGTGGGTTCAAGGAACGTCTTTCCATATTAGTCCCTCCCACGTCAACGGTCTTGATCGTCCCGGCAGCTACATCTACCAACCTGATACGGACATCATCATCCACAAAGCTGATATACTGACCGTCGGGAGACCAGCTCGGATTCCAAACCATCTTGGATTCGCCAAGGCTGATAGACTTGGGAGCGGAAAGGCCATCTTGATCTGCTAACATTAACTGGTATTGGCCACTTGCATCTGAAAACCAAGCGATTTGACCTCCTTTAGGTGACCATATCGGAGATCGATCTGCTGCACCCGAACTTTTGGTAAGGTTCCTTGGCGCGCCATTCTTAGCGGGGAGGGTAAATACTTCGCCTCTAGCTTCTAATAAAGCACGCTTGCCCGTTGGGGATAAAGACACGGACTGGATCCGATTAGTGACATCCTCCCAGCGGGTTTCTGCCCAAGGAAAATCACCACGTACAGTAATGGACAATTGTTTACTCTTCCCCTTCGTAGGATCTAGCGTGTGTAGATATCCGTCTCGTTCAAATGTTAATAGTCCATTATTCCCACTAAGTGTCTTTATATCTGACCCTTTAAATTTAGTAATCTGCTTTAATGATTTATTATCTACCTGATAAGCCCAAATATTACTTACCCAGTCTCGATCACTTAGGAAATAAATAGTGTTGCCCATCCAGACCGGTTGCACGTCGGTTGTACTTTCATTAGGCAACATTTCTTCACTCAAGTCGGCCATATTCAAAATCACCAGCGGTGTATTTTGTCCACCTCTGTAGGCCCTCCATTCTACATCCCAACGTCGCATCCGATCTATCACCATTCGCTGACCTCCTGCTTCATAGGCCCCGTCATTGGCCCAAGGAGCGGGCAGCATAGTAGAAGGACCTCCTTTGGTAGAAACGGTCCAAAGTCGGTGATAATTAGAAGGGGCTGTTTCTCGACGTGAGGCATATAGTATATTTTGCCCATCTTGGGTCCAAGCTCGAACCAGCGCAGCAGATGGATGCCAAGTTAAGCGAGTTGGCATTCCTCCTTGTGCCGACACAATATATGCCGCAAAAGTTCCTGAACGATTAGAACTAAAGGCAATCCATTTTCCATCTGGGGAAAGTTTTGGATTTATTTCTACCGCAGCGGTACTGGTAATTCGGGTAGCCTCTCCACCTTCAATGTCTGAGATCCAAATATCACTACCATAGGTAAAAACGATCTGTTTGTCACTAATGGAAGGTTGGCGCAATAGCCGGGTCCCTTGCGAAAAAGAAGTGAAGGGTAAGTTAAATAGTAAGAAGAGAGCAACTACAAAAGGCAGTATACCCCTAAAAGAAGTCTGGGCTTGATTCATTGATTATTACAATTGATAATGGTTATTTTGATTCCTCTTAATCATTTATTCAAAGGCCGCCTGAACGGACGCTTTCATTTTGGCTAAGCCGGTCTTGGCGACTTCTTCCGCGGGTTGTGCCCAGTAGTCTCTGTTAAATAATTCCAATGACAGCACGGTTGTTCCATTGGTCTTATGCAAATCATGGAGTATATCCTTCAATGGAGCGACTCCATCACCCGGATACACGCGATCTTTATCACTAATTTCTTTTCGAGGCGGATCAGCAGGATAATCGTTGATATGGAAAATCTCCATGCAATTCCCTTTGAGGAGTTTTAAGCCATCCATATCAGACCCTCCTTTGTGCAAGTGATAAGCATCCAAAAGCAGACGGGTATCAGGATGACCGCATTCGGCAGCGACGAAGAGCACTTGGCTTAACTTGAACAAGTTTTGCGAAAAGCCCCATACCTCCAACTGAGGAAGCACCTCCATGCTTACGCCCACTTCGACCAAAGCCCGAAATCGCTCCCCGGCCTTTGACAAATCGAGCCCACCATAATCTGTCTCTTATACACATCTCCGAGCCCACGAGACCGAGGCTGATCTC
>CAJXUM010001391.1 GCA_913060855.1 uncultured Lewinella sp.
ATTGTGAATGGTTTATTGTTGAAATAAATTAAATATTTCAGTAAAGAAAAAGCGATAAATAATAGAAAAAAGCTTCAAAACAGACTATTTGCCAGAAGATGATCAGGTGAAACCGGCACCGCCACACCGTTTTTTACCGGTGGGTCACGCTAGGCCCTTATACCAGAGGAGGTTTTGTCAATGATGATAGGGGAGAGCTTGTAGGAGAATAGGTATTAAACGAAGTAGGATTTTATTCCATCGTATTTATCGAACTTCATTTTACAATCAGCAGGTGCTAGTTCGATTCCTGTATCATTGGTTTGTATATCTCGAATTCAGCCCCACTTCAATCAATAGTTCAACTTAAACTTGGACACAATTAAATAATGATCGGAAGGGAAACCGCTAGGCCATGCCGAAATAACTTCAGTAAAAGTATTCTTCAAGCCTTTTCCTTTATAATAAAGTTGATCGATTCTGACCCTGTTTCGATGGGAGAACCCCGGATATTTTTCAACATCCGGATACCTACTCCTAAAGGCATCCGTAAACCCTCCTTCCAATAGCCTTTTTGAGGCCGGACTATCTCCTTTGTCTGTATGGGGAACAGCATTGAAATCTCCCCCGAATAATACCGGTGTGCTATCCGAATTTTCAAACCTGGATTCGTGAAAATCAAAAACGGCTTGAAATTGGCCCATTCCGTACCAATTGGACATGGCCCAAATATCCTGTGTTTTACTGATCGCCAATTTAACAGCTACATTATTGAATTCTGTTTCTTCCAATACTTGTATCGCTTTAATCGGATAGCGACTGATCACGGATATGTTTGCACCCTGATAACGATAGTCCCAGTCGGATGTCGTGGCATAATAATAGCCTAGTTCGGCTGCTATAAAATCTCCTGACGAATACGTTTCCTGCATTAATACGACATCTATATTTTTCTTTCTTATCATTTCAGCAATTCGCAAGCGGGAATCCCAACCGTCTTTTTCCGATGACCAGTGTATTCCTCCATGCCAGATATTCCAAACGCCAACCGTCAGCTTTTTACGGTTTTTGGCCAGCTTGAGAGGTTTGGCCTTCCGGTGTTTCGCATAGCTGTCTGATACCTCTTGATCACTTATTGCCCTTTCCCAAATAGATAATTTATCGATAGCAAAATCCGATGGATATAGTTTTTCGTTTTGGGTGAAAAACTTACCCATAGATTCGTTTACTACCACTTTACCATCTTGCAAAGCATAGATTTTGCTTACTGGTTTTAGATTAGTCAGGGCCCTGTTTTGATAAACGGTGTAAGGATTCGAAACCAGTTTCTTTCGAATATCCAATGCCTGGGAAAGATTATTTTTGTTCGCTTTTTTTGATTCAATTAATTGTTCTTGCTTTTTATCGAACAACTCAGCAGGATCTACAATAAGGTCTATAAACTCGTCATTTTTCAAAGGCCCTAATCCCAATTCCTCAAACGCATTAACGAATGCCTGCAATTGCTCCAACCCGCTTTCAATATCGGGTGAATAATGATGTTCATCATCAAAAGAATATTCAAGTGATCCGATCGATAATGGCTCAGTACTAGCAAAATCAAAGTTCACAGTATAAATCGCCTGATTACGACCATCATAGTACAAACGAAATGCTGACGTTTCCTTGCTGTAGGTCATGCTTATCTGATGCCATTCTCCATCATTGATGGGCATTATTTCTCCATTATCTCTTTCATAGTTTATCCTCCGCTCACCTGAACCTATGCTCCAGGCAAAGGTTCCTCCCGAATGGTATAATACCCACCCTGGATTTTTCTGGGCGATAATGCCTTTATTCGTAAAGTTTTTTTGCGAAAGGAATACGCTCGGATTCTTAGATGTTGTTTTTATCCAACATTGAATGGAAAAATCTTTGGTTCCGTCCAGCGATACATTATCTAGCGTTAAACTATTATACCCTTGATCAGGATGAAGCGCCAATGCTTGGCCATCCATCCCGTTCACAAAACCATATTCTTTTCCTGTAAACTGATACTCACCGCTTTCTAGATTTTTATCAAAATCAAATTGTAAATCGGGCCTATGCTGCCCAAATATTGCTTCGGCTAGTAATAGGCAAAGAAATGCCAGACAGTGCATTTTTATTGGTGAATTTCTCATATGGAGGCTGCAAGTTAGTGGTGGTAGTATTCCTTTTGAAGTGATTTTATAGATCAAAGCGTAAAAGCGCCTGGATCAACTCCTGCTTTAAGGTACTAACTATTGCACACAATTTGGGAGGGTGATAGCGCAAAAAAAAAGCCCCGACCCGGGGCTTTTAACAAATCATAATCTCATGGAAAAAATTCGACGACCTAATCTTATATATCTTAACTAATTCTTAGTTTCAAAAAAATCGGTTTTTGGGGAGCCAGTGTTTTTGGGAATACGATATGGCTATTTTGCTTTTCTTACAATACAAAGATGCAGCAGTTCGAGTCGGGTTCAAAAGACATTTATGCTGTCTCTTATACACATCTCCGAGCCCACGAGACCGAGGCTGATCTCG
>CAJXUM010001392.1 GCA_913060855.1 uncultured Lewinella sp.
AGATCAGCCTCGGTCTCGTGGGCTCGGAGATGTGTATAAGAGACAGGTTGTAATCGGAGGAACCTGATCAAGGTCTTCGACATCACCGATTTCTAGATTGGCATACGCTGTCGTTTCATAAGTCGTCCAGCTAAAGGCCAATATGGTCATGCCAAGAGAAATGGATAGGCCAAAGCGGATTAGTGTATTTCGCCAGCGGAAAATATTTACGATCGCATACTTATTCCTATTGGCGAGGGAGTTTTCCCCGCTTTTTTCTACTAATGATTGTTGGCTGGTACGGCTTAGCCAATAGCGCCAGCCATAAATAAGGATCAGTACCGTGATAAGCATCCCAGTGCACGCCAATAGCAATTGGGTGCCATCAATGCTGATAGCAAGCAAATTCATAATGCTAAGTTTTTAGTGATAACGGAATGTGCACCCTAGGTTAGAAATGAGACACAAATAAAAAATACTCTTATGCTTTATCTTTTTCCATCAGACTACGTTTCCATAATACCGATAGCTATCGGTACATTTAGCTAGGCTATAATCAGCTTTTGGTGCCTTGTCTGAAGTAAAAATATTTTGCCTTCTTGTACATTTTATTTATCCCTCATTCCTAGGGATGCGTCTGGTAGTGGATCGACCTTGTCTGATAATAAAGATGTGGGTAATCTCATTTTTGGTGTGTGGCATCATCTCTGGGTTACTTCAGCGGGTGAGTGTATTCACCCCCTGAAGTAACCTGAGATGCGAGAAACTAATTCCCCCGGCTACGCCCCGATGATTGCCCTCCTCTTGAGTTGCGATTAGTGCTGGGCGGTGCCGCAGGCTTCTCCGGTTCGGGGAGTTTTTCGCCTAATGTTACCGTAGCTTCCACGTCCCAGTTGGCGCGCACATCATCGATTGGCCGGCGATAGATGGGTTCGGGTTGACGATCTAGGTCATAATCGCCCGTATCCCAGCGACCATTTCGGTTGTAGTCGGTGATCACCTGAACCGTGTATTTAGCAGCTGAAATGGTATTCAATATAAGATTGTAACTTTCACTACCACTAATTATCCACCGTTTTTCGAGAGCATCACTGCGTCCCAAAAGCTCTACGATATATTGTGAGGTAGAATCAAAACCAACTAGGGTGAGATTCAGGTTGCCAAAGTTTTTACGGAGATCGGGAGAGTAATCCTTCACAATACTATCCGAATTGACTAAACCATACATGTCAGTAATGGCACCCGGCAAAATCTCAAGGGCATAAGGGCGGCCCTCTCGCCAAGGGTAAGACATCCGAAGCTGTTGCCTAGCCAATGTATCGAAGCTATAAACAGGCTGTATCTTCGTCCTGAGGGTATCTTCATAAAACCCAATCAAGGCCGTATCTATAGTAGCAATGGGGTGATTGAAGTTGAGCAAAACAGGGAGGGTAGGCTTAAATCTTTTTCCAGTTCCGCCACCTCTGGCCTCGAAGGTTCTTTCTTGGAGGAAAGCAGCTCTATCGCCAGGTCGGACCGGAATGGTATCACTAAAAAGGCTATCCTGTTGTATATATAATGGCCATGACTGTCGATCGGTTTGATCATACCAAACCTTTAAGGTGTCCCTATCGAATTGGTAAACGACTTCTTGTCCAATGGTATCATATCGCAAGGAAAGTAGATCGGGCGTTGGATTTTGATTGAAATTAACCTTTAACAAGCCGTAAATGGTGGAATCTACATCTTGAACCCTGTAGGCCTGTGCCTCTGTAAATAGGCTAATATTCATTACTACCGCATTAGTATCGGGCCTTAACACGATAAAAGAATCGGGAAAACCAATGGCTTCGTTGGATTGATTGAATAGGTAATTAAGGTCGCTATCATCTAGGGCGAACCCTCTGAAGGTTCCTTCTTTTACATTTTCGATTTTAAAATTCCCCTCTTTATCTGTTTTTGCAAAATAGAAAGGCCGCTCGGTACGCACCACCGTATCCGAAAGATTTTCGTACAACATGACCCGAATATTTTCTTTCGGTTCTGCCGTTAGGGCATCCAAGACTTGCCCACTTACAGTCAAGGAGTCGAGGTAGTCACCGGTCGAGAAAACAAAGCGCAGATTTTCAGCTGGATTTTTTTCGGTCAAGTCTTTTATTGCTTCCCCAAAGTTGATGGTATAGGTCACATCTTTCTTTAATACTTCATCATCATCAAAATCTACGCGTACCGTTTTTTTCTTGAGACTAATATCTAATGGTTTCTCCAAGGGGGGAGATACCACTACTTGTTGGAAAATATCATTGACTTGTACCCATTCATCAAAAGTCAGTTCAATCCTTTGTTTTTCAAAATTGGTTTGAAAATTGGGGGAGGATTCTTCTTCGATTACGCTTGGCGGGGTTTCATCGCGCGGTCCTCCTGTCGGGGCTAATGGATTGGCGCAAGAGTAGGCGATGAAGTATAAAAAGATAAAGGATGAAGTATACAAGATGAAGTGTCGAAACTTATGAGTAAGGGTATAGAGCTGTCTCTTATACACATCTGACGCTGCCGACGAAGAGGATAGTG
>CAJXUM010001393.1 GCA_913060855.1 uncultured Lewinella sp.
AATCTTTTCTAGCGAACGGCTTGTAATCCATACATTTTCTTCCTTGTCCAAAAGAAAGTTGACAGGCTTGTGCGTGTTTAGTCCTTTGCTTTTATCGAAATATTCAACGATGCCTTTTTGTGGATGATCAGCATCCGTAATTCCAATGGTATTTTCTTGTGAAGCCACCCAAACATTCCCAGCTCCATCAATTCCAAGCGATTGTATGTGGTAAAGGATTTCCTTATCCCTGAAAAAGTAAGGGAAATTGAAAAAGGTATCCCGAGTCAAATCATAGACGCTGTATCCACTACAACGAAGCCAGATATTGCCTTTGCGATCTTCCTCTAAATCCCATATTTCCCCGGGATGCTTTTTTTCAGGTCCTATCAATTCTTGTTTGTATTGACGGATTTGTCTTGTAATGGGGTTGATTTTAAAGATTCCTTCATTCCGGCTCCCTATCCATATATTGCCGCTGGAATCTTCGATCATTCGTCTGAATAAAGCTCCTTTAACCATCGGTTGGATTTCCCAGGGCACTAGTGCTTTTTCACCTTCGTCTAGCCGATAAATGACATTAGTTTCCAAAACCAGTATTTCTCCATTTTTCGTTTTTAGTACGTCCCAACTGTTAAAATTCACCCGATCTTGAAAATAGGCTTTTGGCGGGGGAAAGACTTCCCAGCGTCCCGTTTCTAGATCGATCCGATAAAGTCCCTCCGAAAGATGCACGGCCAGCCATAGCTTTCCTGTTTCATTATCCTCCAAAATTCGGACTACTCGATTATAAAGTCCTTCCTTTTCTGGTACGTAGCGATAGGGTTTTATTTGTTGCCTGATGGGATCATAGATGGCAAGATGATTATCTCGCCAACTTAACTTTCGCCCTTTTTTGTCTTCGTATAATACCCCATATAATTTATCCCTAGGCAAATCATTTAGCCTGGATTTTATCACCCGGTTTTGGGGAATGTCATAGGTCAGCATTCCACCACTGAATGTCAACCAGAGTTGAGTGGCAGACTTTCCGGCAATACCAGCTATATTGTTGGTTTCTTTCCCAGCTTTAGACGCTTGCCCGAGGTTACATTTCGTAAACTGCTCCGTTATAGGATTGAAGCTAAAAAGCCCTATTGCCCAAGTCCCTACATATACCAGCTTATCTTGATGATGCAGAACACACCTTATTTCATTTCCGGCCACTGTATTCTGGCCTAAAGGGTACCGTTTATATTGGCCAGTGACAACATTAAACTTCAATAACCCAGCACCACTTCCGAGCCACAAGATGGAGTCGTTGAAGGCATCAGCAGACTTGGATTGAAAATCATTGGCTCGGTCATAATTTACACCTTCATCTCTTGATGTAGGTTGATAGTAATAAGGTATAAAAGCGTCAGATTTAGGCACGTATTTAACAAGTCCTTTTGCCCTAAGACTTATCCAATAACCCCCAAATTTATCTTTGTAGGTCCAGTATAACGCAAAGCCAGGTATCCCTCCAGGAATACTTGGATCATAAGGGTAGTTTTTAAACTTTTCAGTGGCTAAATCAAACAGGATGAGTCCAGCTCCAGATTCCCAAGTGGACATCCAAAGGGAGTTTTCTTCTTCATCATAGCGCAAATGGTATAGATTATTAGCAGGAAGGGATAGGCTGTCCTCTGGATCATGGAAGTACTTTTTGAAATGATGGCCATCAAACCTTTGCAAGCCCTTCGAGCCTGCCATCCACAAGAATCCATTCTTATCTATGACTACAGAATTGATTCCTCCTATGTCGATTCCACTGTTAGCATTATAAATGATCGGGTTTTCAAAATACTGCCCTGCTTGTCCAAGTGACACGAAGGGAGTTAGTAGCAAAAGAAAGGACATGAGTCCTAGGTATTTGCCCTTTATATTTGACACATAGACATACAATACGGCGATATAATGACAAGAATTGTAATTCAAACTTGCTTGCTTATTTTTCGAATGTTTAAAGTTAAAACGGAGAGTTTATAGCTAGTTCAAATAAGATATCTGGTTATAGCAAAAGCTTCGATTTTGAATAGGAAGAGAGGCCTAAGGATTCAAATCCACGTGAGGTAATTCCAGGAAAATTGAATTCTTTGACTGGAATACAACTAAGCGGTATTTTTTCATATCGCCTTTTCTTAAAGTAAGCAATTAGGCATTATTTTCATAATTGAATAGAAAAGATGCTTCACTCATTAACCACTCCGGCTATGTGGGATAGGGAAGAAAAACATTGCACATCACTAACTGTGAGTAGTTATTGCTGCACATCATACCCTAAGGCTCGTAATTCTTCTGCGGTAAGAGAAATGGTCTTTACCTCCATAGGAACATCAATGAGTGGCTGATCCAATGAATCCGTTTCGACCTTCGCAATAGCATCCAACACATCTAGTCCCTTGAAGATCTGGCCAAAGATCATGTAATTACCATCTAGCCGAGGAATCCCTTCTTTGTTTTGGACAATATACAGCCTGTCTCTTATACACATCTCCGAGCCCACGAGACCGAGGCTGATCTCG
>CAJXUM010001394.1 GCA_913060855.1 uncultured Lewinella sp.
GAGATCAGCCTCGGTCTCGTGGGCTCGGAGATGTGTATAAGAGACAGAAACAGGCTATATTCCGCTCCGCCGCACTGAACCCTATGCAGAACCAGTGAGTACCAATAATGAAGGCGTCGTTGTTCGGCTAAACACGGGGCTTGTCAATTGGGCCTATGAACTCACCAAGGACGTAGAATTGCCAGATAATGAAGAGATAAAAGCGATGCGTGAGCAATACAAGGGCTATGCCGCAGCCGGTATGAAACCTTTTGTTCTGAAAGGCGACCAGCTAGCGGGCAGTACCTATTGGCATGGCAAATTGTTGACTGAATGGGCCAACGACTGGGTATCCTATTGGTCAGAAGGAAAGGGCAATTTTGTGACTTCTGCTATGGAAGAAATGGGAACCTATCATTCCTTGGATCGACTACACCAAAGTGGCATAGTAGACAAGAACCGATTGCTTGTACTTCGCACAGCTTCAAATTTCAGCATGCAATGGCCGGGTATTACCGCAGCGCAAAGTTTGGCTGGTGAAAAGTTGACAGGAAAAGGCTATTCGGCTTTCATCCCCTCTTTGGAGTCTGCTTATCGAGTAGGCGAGCCTGTGGTCAAAGCGCTGCTGGAGGGCTGGGATGAGTATGAGGAGGTAATGCCTGGACAGTAGGAGTAGGTCATAGCCTTTGGCCACGCCCTTTTGATTCGGATTCACATTGATATTTTGATTTTAGTAGGAGAGTAGGAGCTGCCGAAGGCGGGACCAGACAGGTGCCGAGCAGGAGTTACGGTACCAACGGCGGATGGAGCGATGAACATGCCTTTGATTTTCATTTCCAGTCCAATTTCCATTGATTTCTTCCTTTTCTATACAGAAAGCTCAAAAAGTAGTATTTTCAGTACCTAAACGATTTGAAACAAAATCGAGTTCGATATTGTCCAATGTCTAATCATTGAACCTATAAACTGCCTTATGAACACCGACTTCTCCTTTAACTTCAAGCAATACCTTATCTGGGTTTTGACCAGTTTCTTATTAATATGGTTGATCATCGGACTTAGCCTGTATGATGCTCAAGCTAGTTTTAGCGATTGGCTGAATCAGCAGGCAGTAGTAGGAAAAATGTTAGCCAAACATCCCTTTACTTGGTTTCTAGCCCATATACCTTATAGCCTTATGCTACTAGTAAAATCGGGCTTTTCGGTATACCAGAAAAAAGGAAAAATGATTTTGGCGAAGCGACTTTCTGCGATAGTCCTATTACCTATGGTCTTTGGCTTTGTAGGATTGAGGTATTCTGATTGGTATACCGCCGAAGAAAACTTCGAGTATGAAGGGGATCATACTGTAGAAAATGAAGATGGGGTATCTAATGAACGCTTCAAGAAAGATGGAAAGATCCGTGGGGTACATTATTTTGGTAGCCGCCGTTTCAAGGGAGATATAATGACGCCAATTGCTGAGAATAATATCGAATGGGTTGTACTCGTACCCTATGGATATCAGCAAGAATACAATAAACCTGAACTACAAATTTCTCGTTCCAGAAGAAATAATACTAATCGTCCAAGTCAAACATCTCGATATCAAACATTGATAGATACGGCTAAGAGTAAACAACTGGGGGTGATGATAAAGCCACATATTTGGCTAGGATCTCAAGATGGAGGAAAATGGCGATCTGATATTGATATGAAAGATGAAGCGGCATGGGCGGAGTGGAAAGCCAATTATCGAGACTTTATCATCCATTATGCCAAGATGAGCGAAGAGCAGGATCTGCCTTTTTTCTGCATCGGTGCCGAATTACACAATGTAGTATTAGAACAACCTGAATTTTGGAGGGAGCTGATTCGAGATGTTCGAAAGGTATATAGCGGTAAATTAACTTATGGCGCCAATTGGTATTTGGAATACGAAGACGTAGAGTTTTGGGACCAACTGGATTATATCGGGATTCAAGCCTATTTCCCTTTAACCAAAAAAGAAAACCCCTCAGTGGAAGAATTGGTCAAGGGCTGGAGGCCGCACGTCAAAGACATCGAAGCCTTAGCGAAGAAATACAATAAGCCCGTCCTATTTACGGAGATTGGTTATAAAAGCTCCTGTGATGCAGCGATTGAGCCCTGGGCCTGGGCGAGAAGTTTAGGTGGTTTGTATGAAAAAGTATCTACCGAAACACAAGCGAATTGTTACGAAGCCTTTTTTAAAGTTTTTTGGAATAAAGACTGGTTTGCTGGCGCCTTATTCTGGGAATGGAAGGGCTATGATGGCT
Source organism: uncultured Lewinella sp. (assembly GCA_913060855.1). Classification (GTDB taxonomy): domain Bacteria; phylum Bacteroidota; class Bacteroidia; order Chitinophagales; family Saprospiraceae; genus DT-111. The sequence goes on from CAJXUM010001394.1 coordinate 2,256, forward strand.
CGCCGAATAGTCACCAAAGTATCAATTTTACCCCCTATAATAAGCCTGCTGTCAATGTAATGGCCAAATGGTTTGGACGAATGGGGAAGGAAGTAGCGGATTAGGAGGGGAGGGGTGAATGGGTTGCGAGTTGCGGGGTGTCGCAACTCGCAACCCCACAACTCGCAACAGCAATTCTATTCTATAATCGACTGATATACTAAATTCTTAAATTCTCGGTGTAGTGGATAAAAGCTGTCTCTTATACACATCTCCGAGCCCACGAGA
>CAJXUM010001395.1 GCA_913060855.1 uncultured Lewinella sp.
GGCAGCGTCAGATGTGTATAAGAGACAGGCCCAGTATCGACCACCCCACTTCAGAAGTTTCCCAAGGCGTGACAAGGAAAACTGCTGAAGGCTGTTGACCAGCAACTAAGCCGGGCGATAGGTAGGCAAACTGGGGAGCTGAAGCAATTGCGTAGGAGCATAGCCCGTAAACTTTTTCACTTCTTTGATAAAATGACTTTGGTCATAATAACCATAGGTGCCAATATAATCAGACCAATCGGTGTCGCGAGAGGTCAGTAATTGTTCCACACAGGATTTGAACCGTTTGAATACCAGGTATTTCTTAGGCGTTAAACCGGTTTCTTTCTTAAAAAGTCGTTCTACCGTACTATAGGAATAATTGGTTTGTTGGAGCATGGCTTTTAGATTGTAGGCTTGCCCTGCCGCTTGCATTACATCGAGAACAAACCCTTCTCGATCTCGATTTAGTCGGGCAAATAGCCACTCATCCACGAGTTCATATCTATTATGAAACTCCGCTACCTGTAGTTTTCTTTGCAATTGATGAATAGCATCGCCAAAGACATCCTCAGCCATAAGCAAGGCATTTTCCATGAGCTCATCTGCTGATTGGGGAACGAAAGGCAATAAGGAAGCCAGTGCATGGCGTTTGAACCGAACAAAAATAAAAGCGCGCAAGGCGGAGAAATTGAGCACTGCATTTTGAGGCATCACCGTTGATAAAAGGGAGTCCTGAATATGGTAATCTTTTCCTCCATAGGTAAGTTGTAATTGACCTTCGATTGGTATGATCAATTCAGGTGTAATTCCAGGGTAAGAATAGATCGTTTCTATATTGTGAAATAAGGTGTGGGAATGATCCACATGCCAATAGTATTCGATGTGTTTTGCTAACGCCTTATCTGTCGGACTATATTTTTCGCTAATATTCATGTTCCTTGTTCTCGCTAAATCGAATGTACAAGCGAATTACCAACTTACACCTAAGCTTTAGATAAACGACAATAGTAATTGGACCAAAAGCAATTGGCTCCATTCTCCCATAGGAAAATGAAGCCAATCACATTTATATATTCTCAAGCAATGAGAAAAATAAGCTTATCCTATTTTAAATTCACTCGCCCGTACCGTTCTCCATCCTGGTACTTGACCACATAAGCGCGATCAAAGCCCATTTCTCTCAAGCTCTCCATGGCACTAATCGCATCGTTCTCAGAAAAGAAATCCGCCACTAACATTCGCACCAAGCCTTTCGACAATAACTCTTCTTTATCGATACGGCCTATGCTCTTAGCTTTCTGGTATTTACTGCTTCCTGTTTTCGATTTATTGACCGCAGCCAATTGCACTTTATAATATATACCGCTATGCTTAGGAGCAGCTGTTGCATATTCGAGGTTATCTCTTGAAGAAGTACCTCGAGAAGTATAGATCACTCCGGCATCCGTGGTACCAGGATCATTTTTGGGCGAGAGATCTCCCGTTCCAAATTCATCTTCTCCCCTTTTAGGAATGGTACTTTTAGGAGAGGTATTGACAGGTGGGTCAAAATTTACTAGCGCAGGTTCTTCCCTACTATCTATTTCTAAGAATACAGGTTTGCCATAAGTCGAGGTATTGGGATCATCCGTACGGAAACTGTAGGTCGTATTCGCAAAACCACTACTTTTAATCTCCACTCTGAAGGATCGATCGGCTAAAACTTCGAACAGGTAACTACCACTGTAGAAAGGTTTTTCAACCAACAGACTTTCAGTCCCGTCATCATACATTTGGAAGAGGGAAACATTAATCGTAGGTAGTAACTGGCCTGAAGCCTGATCATACACATTACCTTTTAGGACAATACGCTGTCCACCCACTCCAAATTCGAAGATATCAGTATGGTGTGTATTATTTTTGCCACCACCAAAAACACGATTAGACACGAGAAAGCCATTCATCTTATCAGCGGTATGAATATAGTAGAAGTCATCTGCACTAGAATTGAGTGGAAACCCAAGGTTTTGTGGAACCGTCCAAGTACTTTCGCCTCCCATAGTGGAAAAAACATCATACCCACCAATAGAAGCTAAGCCATTAGAAGCAAAATAGAGCTTTCCTTCATTGCCATCGAAGAAAGGGGTAATCTCATCCCCTAAGGTATTGACAGCTGGTCCTAGGTTGACAGGCTCCGAAAATCGCAAATCATCAGCCCCAAGGTCTCTCGTGCTATACCAGATATCGAGGCCACCTCGACCGCCATTTCGATTGGACGAGAAGTAAAGAATTTCTTGTCCGCCTTGCTGTACTACATTAGGTTGGGTAGCTGTTGCATCACTGCTATTGATGTGGTCGGGCAAGCGTTGTGGCTGCGACCAGTTTTGTCCTTCTTTTTTGATCACGAAGATTTCGCATCGACTATTGAAATCTAAGGGTGCGCTTTCGGCGCTACAGATCGTAAAGAACAAACGCTCTCCATCAGGACTCAAGGCACTGTTCCCATACTGACCATTTTGAATTAATGGAAATCTGTCTCTTATACACATCTGACGCTGCC
>CAJXUM010001396.1 GCA_913060855.1 uncultured Lewinella sp.
CGTCGGCAGCGTCAGATGTGTATAAGAGACAGTAAGAATGCTTTGCAGCGCACGGCCTTTCGCGGGACCAGCGATTTGATTTGGATAGATGCCAATGGATCTACCAATAATTTTATCGCTTATACAGACGGTAGACGAAACCCACATTTTGTAAACGATTCTGATCGCATTTATCTTTCCGGTTCAAAAGGATTATCCTCTATCCGTTGGGACGGAACAGATGAGCAGTTTCATGTGAAAGTAACGGGCAAAAAAACACCTGGAGCTAAAAGCCCACAAAGTGCTTCTTGGATTCGCATGGCACCCAAAGGTGACCAGGCTCTAGCTCAAATTGGGATGGATTTATTTGTAGTGACGGTACCCCAAGTGGGCAAAGAAGCTCCTTCCATCTCGGTGGCCAAGCCCCAGAATTCTAATTTCCCCGCTAAACGATTAACCGATATTGGTGGGCAGTTTCCTACTTGGGCAGTAGATGCGAGTAAAGTGCATTGGGCTATCGGTAATGCGCTGGTGACCTATGATTTTCAGGCTGCAAAAACCTTTGCCGAAAACCAGGCACAAGCACCCGATTCTACTAAAACAGAAAAGAAAGAATACCAGCCAAATGAGCAACGCATTGAAGTGAAAGCTCAGCGTGATACACCAAAAGGGGTACTGCTATTGAAAAATGCCAGGATTATCACCATGAAGGGAAAAGAGGTAATCGAACGGGGTGATATTCTTATCGAAAACAATAGAATCAAAACGGTAGGAAGTAGATTACGCGCGCCAAAGGGGGCAACGGTGCTGGATATGAAAGGCAAAACAATTGTACCTGGTTACGTAGATACGCATGCTCATTTTCGCCATCCGGTCAATCTTCATCGGGGCCAATTTTGGCCTTATCTAACCAACCTGGCTTTTGGGGTGATGACCACAAGGGATCCGCAAACAGCTACCACCGATGTACTAACTTATGGTGATTTGGTGGATGCGGGTAAATTGATTGGCCCTCGTATTTACTCTACAGGCCCGGGGATATTTAGTAGCGAAGTGGTCAGTAGCCAAGAACATGCTCGAGATGTGATGAAGCGCTACAGTACCTATTATAATACCAAGACCATCAAGATGTATGCATCGGGTAATCGACAGCAACGGCAATGGTTGATAATTGCAGCGAAAGAACAACAAATCATGCCAACCACTGAGGGGGGGCTTGATTTCAAAGCCAACCTTACGCAGGTCATTGATGGTTACCCAGGACATGAACATTCTTTTCCAGTTTTTCCTTTGTACAAAGATGTGATTGATCTAGTCGCTTTTTCACGGACCGTTTATACGCCGACACTATTGGTAGCTTATGGCGGCCCATGGGCAGAAAACTATTTCTACGCGACCGAAAATCCGCATGACAATGAAAAGTTGACTCGTTTTATGCCGCATGACAACCTAGATGGAAGAACCCGTAGAAGAGGCGCAGGCTGGTTCATGGAGGATGAGCATGTATTTGAAGAACTATCTCTTTTCGCCAAGGATTTGGTGGAAGCGGGTGGTAGAGCTGGGGTAGGTAGCCACGGGCAATTGCAAGGCTTGGGTTACCACTGGGAGCTATGGGCTTTGCAGGCAGGCGGTATGTCGACGCATGATGCGCTGCGAGCAGCGACTATTTTGGGGGCTGAAGCGATTGGTCTAGATACGGATTTGGGCTCTATTGAAGTGGGTAAATTGGCCGATTTGGTAATTTTAGACCAAAACCCACTCGAAAATATCCGTCACTCCAATACGATCCGTTACGTGATGAAAAATGGTCGATTGTATGATGGTGATACTTTGGATGAAATACATCCAACTCAGCAAGAATTGGGCAGCTTTTGGTGGCAAGACTTTGCCCCGAAAGATGTACCTGGCGTTAAAAAGTAAAAACTTCTAATCGTTATACATGCCTTGCAAGTGACGAGCATTTGCAAGGCATGTTCTATTAAAATGTGAGGATAAAAGTTAATTAAGAAACAAAGGCTAATGGAAAATGAATTGCTGCGACATCTTCTTGCTACAATAAGTTATCGATTCGAGAAGGTGGTAAAACATATGGAACTGGATTTTGGCACTTTTTCTGCCGGAAGTGGCACCCGGACACCGCAAGAAATACTCAATCACATGTACCAAGTCCTACATGTAACTGGCGTCTTTATTCAAGAAGGACGTTTTATTAAGGTGACTCCAGCACAGCTTCTCTTACAGGGAGAGATTGATCGTTTCAACACAGAACTAACCAGGGTAGATGAAATTCTAGCTACTAAATCACTCGAAGTACCTTACGCTAAGCGATTGATTCAAGGTCCGTTATCTGACTTGTTGACGCATGTCGGGCAACTGTCGATGCTCAGTCGGTTGTATGGAAGACCTATTGCAGGAGAGGATTTTTCTTCGGCGAAAGTAGGGGAGTAGGCAGGGCTGTTGCGGGTTACGGGTTGTGTGTTCAATAACCCCTGTCTCTTATACACATCTCCGAGCCCACGAGACCGAGGCTGATCTCG
>CAJXUM010001397.1 GCA_913060855.1 uncultured Lewinella sp.
TCAGCCTCGGTCTCGTGGGCTCGGAGATGTGTATAAGAGACAGTAATTGCCCTGCGCATTCCCTGATCCCCGCTGATCAAAATAGACGACGGCATTATTCTTTTCAACTTCGGTGATCATGGTATTTATTCGGGCCTCCAATCCCAATCCGCTGGGGCCCCCATGTAAATAGATTAGAAAAACTTTTTCGGAAGCATTGCCGTGTACGTAGGCGGGCATATCGGCCTGTCGATGCCTTACGTAGATGGTTTCGTTCAAGTTACTAAGGTTTATCCCCTCTTTTGTACAAGAGGAAATACTTAATAGTACGAGTAGGGCAACTGCTGTTTTGAATGGGGTAAGATTCATTGTTTATGGGGTTTATTTACTGCTGAAATTAAATTTGCGACCGAAGTGCAATGAGAAAATGGGCAGCACGCCCGTATTGTAGTTGGTAAGCACGGTGTGCTGAAGGTTCAAGTACCAACCGGATCGCTTTATCCCTTTGCGGAACCGTCCTATCCCGATGGCTACGGACGGCGCGTAGTAGCTTCTACCGGGAAATGAGACGCTCCTGACCTTATCCCCGACTACTTCGTAGGTATTAGAGAGCACCGAGCGGTATAAACCGAGTGGATTGAACGCTACGAAAATCTCCCTGCTTTTAGTGTCGACCCGGCGGAGAGTGAGGCCGGAATAGGCGAATATCCCGTTCTGGGTTCGGGTGGCAAAATTCATGGAGTAGCCCAGGCTTCCGTTCAGCAGCAGTTGGCGCTTAATCGTTTTTTGCCCCTTCCTTTTTTCTTTGATTTTGACCTTTTCTTTCCAGAGGTATTCTGCGCCGAGGTTGAGACCATTGTTGGAGGATATGTTACCAAAGTACCCCACTTTAAAATCGGTTCTTCCTGGAAGATAAGAAGGCTTGGCTACGTCTTGAGCCGTCAGCTTAACGGTAAGCAACAATAGGATAACGGCAAGGTAGATTTTAGGTAGGGCCGAGCGTAAATAGGTTACGTTCAGTTTTCCTCGTTCTCGTTCTACACCTTGTCCGGTACCACTAAAAGAATAGTGGTTGAAAAACATTAAAAGGCTTCTTGTTAGATGCATAGTTTCATTTGGTTGATTCTATCGCAATAGTAGACCAAATGCTACTGCCAAAGGTTCCGAAACCTTGAATTTCCATAAATCCGAACTTACTTGTGTCTTTTTCGGTACATGTTTGGGGTCATTCCTGTCAGTTTTTTGAAAGCGGTGTGAAAAGTTGTTTTTGAAGAGAACCCGGATTCGAGCCCCATCGCCAGTAAACTATAATTATCAAACTCATCGCTGGCAATCATTACCTTGACTGCTTCAACCCGGTAACGATTGATGTAGGTCGAGAAATTGTCTCCCGTAATGGTGTTGACGATTTGAGAAACATAGCCTGGGCTTATCCCTAACATTTCAGCTACTTGCGCTCTGTCCAACGTATTGTCGAGATATATCCGTTCGTTGGCACAAAGCGCTTCCAATCTTTTGAAATATGAATTTTCCACGGTTAAAGGTGCTGTTCGCTTTTCACTACTTACCGGAGCTTGTGGAGACGGGGGGATGGCTGGCTTAACAGCACCTGACTTCCACTTCCTGATCAAAGCCCTGATCTCTTCCTGGTCTTTAGACAACTTGAACTTAAAGATACCGACGTAGGTTATCCAGTGAATCAGAAAGGCGGCACCCAGCGCGATTGTTCTCAACATTGAGACATCGTCAATCAAGGAAAACATGGCGAAGAATATGGACGATACCCAGGAAACCTGGATGATAAAAAAACAGAACCAAATTTGAGTAAGCCATCGTTTTTTCCGGCGGCTATCGGCGTACTTGATGAAAGAATAGGCGTAGAGTAAAACGACCGGAATGAATACCAGTATTAGCAGGAATAGAAGGACCTGGGCCAGATTGAAAAAAGCCTGAATCACTAAAGGTGCGGCAGTGAAATCGACGACTATATCCAGCGCGCTAAGTGCAACCGAAAACAAATGCGGAACAAACCACCACCACCTTTTGTCAGAGCGCCGAAATGGATGATCTACCTGGTTGACGATAAACAGCAATATTAAGACCGGAAACAGTGCTCCCGTACAAAAAATGTCGATGACGCGCAATAGTAGGCTTGGTTCGTAGGCTTCGGTGAGTTCTAAGGTTAGGTTAAGTAACACAAAGGAAAGCCCGACTATGGCGTAGGCCAAGTATTTATTGGCGGCGCTCTTGAAAATGGGCGACCTCAGAATAATCACTCCCAACACGATCCCCTGAAAAATAGCAATATTAAAAAGGGCTAATAGTAGTGACAATATCGTGGGTTTTAAGTGAAGCAGTATGTCTTTTGAAGTAAGTTCGAAATTACTTAGATGCGGATAGAGATGCCACCCCTGTGAATGGTGATTCCTGGCAGTATACCCACCTATAAAGGAAAATGGCAGTGTTAGCTGAATAACGACTAAGAGCATGTTTGGGCAACACCATTTGGGCTAAAAGCATCCTTTTTTCGCTAAT
>CAJXUM010001398.1 GCA_913060855.1 uncultured Lewinella sp.
GAGATCAGCCTCGGTCTCGTGGGCTCGGAGATGTGTATAAGAGACAGGTCTTGATAACAGCAGGTCTGGTTAATAAACGCCCTATTTCCTGCTATGAGCATGTCAAGTTTGAAGTAGAATCCTGCGGAGGGGTTTATGTAGCCGATAAAGAGGCTACCCGCGACGGCAAGATCGTGACGGGCAAGACTTGGGAGTCGCACCCTGATTTTTACCGAGCTGTTTTTGAATGCCTGGATAGCGAAGTTTTCGCGTAACCGTCCAATTTATTAGACAGCTTCCAAACCCGTACCGGCCGAGCTAACTCGACCGGTACGGGTAATTACGATAACTAAATAATGGATAGGGCTAATCAACCTACCCCTCACTGCAAATAAATCCACACCTATGTCCCTCACACCTCTTCGCCAGGTATTTCCTTGGCGTATTCCATTCGCCTATTGCTTATTGGCCCTATTTCTAGCGAGTTGCCAAACCACCACTTCTACATCGGAAGAAAGGCCGCCTAATATCGTCATCATTTTTGCAGATGATATGGGCTATGGCGATCTGGGAACCTATGGTAACCCTACCATACGTACCCCTCAGCTAGATCAAATGGCAGAAGAAGGACTTAAATTTTTTCAATTCTACACCGGGGCCTCCGTTTGTACACCTAGTCGCGCTGCATTGCTGACCGGCCGTTTGCCGATTCGATATGGAATGGTGAGTGATCGTATTCGGGTGCTATTCCCCTTTTCTTATAAAGGTTTGCCCGAAGAGGAAATTACTTTGGCAGAAGCATTGAAGGCCCAAAATTATGCCACCGGAATTGTAGGGAAATGGCATTTGGGGCACCTTCCACCGTACTTACCTTTAAAAAATGGATTTGATAGCTTCTATGGGTTACCGTATTCCAATGATATGATCCCCACGCCGGATGCAAAGTGGGCCCCACCTAGAAAATACCCACCGCTACCTTTAATGGATGGCGACAAGGTGTTGGAAACCAATCCAGATCAACGTTTACTGACCAAAAAGTATACAGAAAAAGCGATCGATTTCATCGAGGAGCATAAAAACGAACCTTTCTTTTTATACATGCCGCATTCTTTTCCCCATGTCCCACTTTTTGCGTCTTCTGATTTTGAGGGTAAAAGTAGTCGAGGCCTCTATGGGGATGTAGTGGAGGAATTGGATTGGAGTGTAGGGGAGGTTTTGAAGGCTTTGAAAGCGCGCGGGCTAGCAGAGAATACCTTAGTCATCTTCACGAGTGATAACGGTCCTTGGTTGACCGAAAAGCAGGAAGGAGGCTCGGCAGGGCTGCTCCATCAGGGTAAAGGCTCTACTTGGGAAGGCGGCATGCGCGAACCCATGATTGCCTGGTGGCCCGACAAAATCGCTCCAGGAACTACGCAGTCACTTGCCACTACCATGGATATCTACGCGACCGCCGTAAGCTTGGCAGGGGGAAGCTTGCCCACCGACCGCGAAATGGATGGCGTAGACCTCAGTCCATTATTTAATGATCCTACCGCTGAAATTAGAGATGAGGTCATCTATTACCTCGGCGCACAGGTTTTTGCCATTCGAAAAGGCCCTTGGAAAATGCATCTTAAAACATTAAATCCTTATATTGGAGAGCAAGCTGTGGCACATGATCCACCTTTGCTATATCAGCTGGAGCACGATCCTTCTGAAAGATTCAACTTAGCGGAGAATCACCCTGAAGTGATAGCGGAACTAAAAGCTATTTTAGCCCAACACCAATCCGGTGTAAAACCGGTGCAGTCTGTATTGGATGATATTGATGAGTCTTATTTTGAATAAAATTACTAATATGAAACTTCAACTCAATCTAGCCTTTGTTTTACTCTTTTCGATGCTGTACTTGGGCAGCTGCGCCCAGGGCGCTGATAATTCTGCGGAGCAAATTGGTGCCGCGGTCATGGCCATCCCCGAAAACTTACGTGATGGGGCCAAAGTATTGGGCTTTGATGCCAAAGGCGAAATGGTGACACTCCGAGAAGGGACTAATAATATGATCTGCTTAGCGGATGATCCCAATAAGAAAGGTTTTAACGTCGCTTGTTACCACGTAGACCTAGAACCCTTCATGGCGAGAGGTCGCGCCTTAAAAGCAGAAGGTAAGAAGCACGAGGAAATTTTTGCTACACGCGAGGCGGAAGCTAAAGCAGGGGTGCTGAAAATGCCAGAAAACCCTTCTACGCTCCATATCCTTTCTGGAACAGAGGGAAAGTATGATGCAGCTACCAACACGGTTACAGGCGCCAATTACCGTTCTGTGGTATATATCGCATTTGCGACAGCAGAATCGACGGGCTTGCCATTAGAGCCGCAAGTTCCCGGTGGTCCTTGGATTATGGACCCAGGTACGCATCGCGCGCACATCATGATCACTCCTCCTCCTACTAATTAAGGAAGGTCCTTGGGAAAAACTTCAGAAGTTTCCTCAGCACATTCTAAGGACTGTCTCTTATACACATCTCCGAGCCCACGAGACCGAGGCTGATCTC
>CAJXUM010001399.1 GCA_913060855.1 uncultured Lewinella sp.
CTCTACATTACGACGTATTCCCGCTTCCCCGAAAAAACGCTCATCATGCTGAAAGGTTAGTCGAATAGTCGACCAAGGATCTACTTCATATACCTTTTTGCGCAGATAGCGATTCAAACTGACCTGTCCGTTATAACAGCTAAGTTTGGAATAAAAGGCGTGACGTGGCGACGCCTCCGAAGGACAAGCCGTAATGAGAGGGATCGTTTTTTGCTCCACCAACTGATTCCGGCGATCCCTAATCTCTACCGTAATATTGAGTGCTTGCGGGCCGTGAAATTGTTCCTGGTCCAGTTTATCATAATCAAAATCAATGATGATATCCTCCAGATTGGTAGCCGCAAAGATCAGTTTATCGATGGCTTCTACTTCATAATCCTCTTCGCCATATTTCAGGGTGATGAAATCAAAAGGCCTGGGTCGTTTGTATTCTTTGATCCGAAGTCGTTGACCAGTTGGTTTATTATTGTTGAGAATATTGATAAATCGATCCTTGATATCAATAGGGATTTTTACTTCGTATTCTTTGATGGTCTCTCGATTTACGCTAGAATCAAGTTGAACTTGGGCCAGCCCTTCAAAATGGAAATTCGCTTTGTGAAAAGCAGTTCCCTCTAGCCGAATGGATACTTGTTCGCCAGGGTAGATATCTTGGCTTTTCTGCCAATCCTTGCCCTGTCGGAGTATGCTGATGGTTGAGAGCTTGGTACTGGGAGTGATATCCATATTGGTAATGAATTGGGCCAAGTCCCCGTCTTTTATATATAGATAGCCTTCGTTTTGTCGATGGTAATCAAATAGACGTAACCAGCAGAGCACCTTGCCGTTGGCTAAAATTCGGCGAGTAAAAATTTCTGCAATCAAATAACCTCCTGCTTCTTCTTGTGATTCGATTCGATAGGTTTTTTCTAATTGCAAATCCTCATGATAATCGAATTCAATTTCTAGTCCTTCCCGTTTAGCCGCCTCCGTAAAGGTTACCTCTCGCTGATTACTTCGAAGGAATTTGAGTTTGGCAGGTTTGACCACAAAGTCATGAGCAAGCGGTGGAAGTTGGTAATTAATCCTGCCCTCTTCATCTCGATAAGGCTGCTTTACCTTCAAGGCGATCGATAAGTTTTGTAAGCCTACCTCATTGGCTTGCACGCGCGCATTAAGCTGATTATTGGACTTGTAAATCCGATAATTTACCTCTTGTTCCTTTGTCCAGATCTTTGGGATGATGAGATTGTCGATATTATTGGTTTCCAAGGCCAAGCTTTGTTCTTCTCCGACAAATAACTCAGCTGGGGTTCGGCTAAGTTGCACATGCGTTTGTGTATAGGGGAGAAGTGGAAGTTCATAGACGACGACCTCTGAAAGGTAACGGCTATGGATTTTAAAATTTAGAGATAGAAAGTTAGATTGCGTCAGGGATTGAAATTCCACCTTGAACCGAAAATTGGACTGGCTCACCCAACGAATAGAGTCGATGATTTTAAAATCATCGGAAGGCAAAAGAAAAATCGAATCGATGGGGAAAATACCGGAAGGAAATAAGCGAAACTCAACCATCGATCGATCTGAAGTGTATTCAAAACTGAGGTTGGGCACTCCTTGTCGGTCGATCTTGTCTTTCGACCAGGAAAATCGACTCGTATCAATGGATAGCGCAATTTCTTCGAAAAAATTATGGGTTTGATCTTGCGCTGAAAGGAAAATCGGGAATATAAAAGCCAAGGAGAGCGCTAAGTACTTTTTTTCAATCATAATCCTTTTTCAAGCTAAGCCCTTTGCCTTTTTTAGCAAAAGGACTGGTTACTGAGATGACTTTAATTACAGGAAGTTCGGTGCGTAAAACATAGTAGCCGGGACAAAAATAAGGCTTCTTTAAGACTTCATAACCTTATCCTTCTCGTAAAAGTTTGGGTATTGAGGTCGGAATTCTATAATTTTGCCGGGCCTAGCCACTTCTTTTGGCGAGCTATTAGTCAGCCGCCAATTACTTCACCATTAAATACAACCACTGATGTCGATCGCCTCCGAAAAAGATTGGGTTGGAATTCAAAACGCTGGAAAGGCTGTGGCTATTACTTTGAGAAAGATGCAAGCCTTTGCACAAGTAGGTATGTCCACCCAAATACTGGATGAATACGGTTTTTCTGTGCTTACTGAATTTGGAGCCGTCCCTGCACCCAAAAAAGAGTATAACTTTCCTGGCTATACCTGTATCAGTCTCAACCACGAGGCTTGCCATGGTATTCCATCCGCTGAGCGATTCTTGCAGGAAGGAGATTTAGTCAATATAGATGTGTCGGCAGAATTGGACGGCTATTATGCAGACAATGGGAGTTCCTTCGTTTTGGGACCCGATCACCAGGAATTAGTTCCTTTGGTCAATGCCTCCAAAGAAATTCTGCAAGTAGCAATTGCTCAGATTAGTGATCGAGTCAAGATAGCAGATGTCGGAGGTTTTATACTGTCTCTTATACACATCTCCGAGCCCACGAGACCGAGGCTGATCTCG
>CAJXUM010001400.1 GCA_913060855.1 uncultured Lewinella sp.
CTATCCTCTTCGTCGGCAGCGTCAGATGTGTATAAGAGACAGCAGCATCGGTGGCCGCTTTAATTTGTTCCGGGCTAGCTATCGTATGACCAAGTGCTACTACTATATTTTCTTTTACGCATTTTTCTGTAAACGCTGGTGCATTGTCCCATTCGGGGCTTATGGTCACAATTTTGATCCTATTTTTTGACGCATTTCTAAATTTCTGGAACAAATCCCAATCAGGAGCGGTAATGTAGCTCTTTTCATGTGCTCCTCTGGCTTCATCTTCTGGCGAAATAAAGGGGCCTTCTAGATGGATACCACCCACAAAATCAGCTATCACAGGGTTTTGCTGACACAGCTCAGCAATATTTTTCAATAAGGCAATAATATTGCTGCTAGAATTGGTGATCACCGTGGGAAAAAATGAGGTCACTCCTTCTTTTACCAAAGTATCTATCACTTTCAAAAAACCACTTTCTGCTATTGGGAAAGTATTAAAATCAATCCCAGCATAACCATTTATTTGGAGGTCAACCAATCCTGGACCAACATAAATATCGATGGCCAAATTGTCATTGATGTACTTTTTTGATAGTAAGATTCCTTCGTCCAAATCTAGTTGAACCTGCTTGTTGGTGATGCAATCAATGCACGTAATTGTCTCTTTCATGTCAATGAATCAATATCAAAATAAATCTTAGGAATGAGTATCCTTTGAATTACTTTTACGGTAATGCACCTTAAAATAGGGATAACTTATTAAATCCAGCTAATTTTATTTCCTTCTCTGACAATTCTTGTTGAGGAGGTTTAAAGTAGAGAAGTTTAGGCTCACAAAATGGCGGCTAAACGTTCAACCTTTAACCCCAGAAACCTAGGATGTTCAGGAGTATGCAAGCATCTCTTAAACCAGAATAGAATATTATGATGTCACCTTTGGATTTTATCGCTTTATGCATTTACGCCGTCCTACTGATCAGTATCGGTATCTGGGGATATTCCAAAGTCAAAAATGCAAATGATTTCTATATTGGTGGAGGTAAAGTGCCTTGGTGGTTGTCTGGGGTGTCTCACCATGTTTCAGGCTATTCCGCCGTCATTTTTACAGGCTACGCTACCATCGCTTATCGCAACGGTATCTCCATTTACTTCTGGTGGGCACTTTCCATAGCCCTGATGTTGATACTAGGAAGTTATCTGATTGCACCACGGTGGGCTAGGCTGAGAAAAGAGTTGAATATTCAATCTCCTACCACCTATTTGGCTACGCGCTATGGACTTCCGACTCAACAACTCATTGCCTGGTCTGGGGTTTTGCTTAAATTATTAGATGTTGCTGCAAAATGGGTAGCCATTGCCGTGATTCTTAAAGCGTTTGTCGGGATTGATTTGACAACAGGTATACTAATCGGCAGTAGTATTTCTTTACTCTACATTTCATTTGGGGGATTCTGGGCAGATTTGGCAAATGACTTTTTTCAGTTTATCCTACAACTCGTAGCTGGTCTGGTGATGTTCTTTGCGGTACTCAATCATTTTGAAGGTTGGGGTGGCTTTGTCGAAGCTTGGCAAACGCTACCTGCAGCAAATAGGAACCCGCTCAATGAGCCTTACGACATCTGGTATACCATCTTTTTTGCAATCGTCCTTTTTATGAGTTATAACGGTGGAACCTGGAATTTAGCTATGCGTTTTATGGCTTCTCCTGATGCACGGTCGGCTCAAAAAACCGCACGGCTTTCTGCTATACTATACATTATCTGGCCCGTCATATTATTCATGCCCATGTGGATTAGCCCTGTCATTTTTCCTGGCTTAGGAGACGAGGCAGGCACCGTTTACGCTTTGTTGGCAGAAAAATTTATTCCAGCTGGACTTTATGGTTTGGTGCTCGGTGGAATGATTGCCGCCACCCTCACCATGACCGCCTCGGATACCAATGCCATTAGTGCCGTAATCACCCAGGATGTACTTCCTGTCCTTTTCCCGAAAAAATTCGAAAGAAAATCGACTACCTTAAAAGCTGCTCGAATTACGACCGCACTTTTTATGGCCGTAACCATTGTCATTGCACTCAATCATGAAAGCTTTGGTGGCATTATAGGTTTAATTATCACCTGGTTTGGAGCGCTCCTGGGCCCCTCAGCCATGCCTTTGCTTCTGGGACTTTTGCCCATTTACAAGAAGTGTGACCAGACGGCCGCCATCACTACTATGATAGTTGGTTTTGCCGTATTCGCGCTCTTTAAATTCTTACCCGTACCTTATTCCCTTGCCGTTGGAGGGCCGAGCCTTGCCTCCCTCTTTACGTTTTCTCTGTTTGCGGTCCTCAATAGGAATAAGACTTGTCGTCCGGAAGTCGAGCAATTAGTCAACACCGCCTCGGGTATAAGCCTTAAATCATGACGCCAGATACCTTTTTTTAAGAACTACGGTGGTTGAGATTACACCTAAGCAATCAATCTTGGATATAATGGCGGGAAAGTGCCATCCATTAGGACAAAAGTAATCTTGTAAATTT
>CAJXUM010001401.1 GCA_913060855.1 uncultured Lewinella sp.
AGATCAGCCTCGGTCTCGTGGGCTCGGAGATGTGTATAAGAGACAGGGTATGATGGTTATACGTTCAAAAACTATCGATTCGATCTCAGTGACTCCACTGCATTGATTACCGGCGGAAATGAATCCTTATTTATAGATCATACTGGTGATCTCTGGACCGGTACGTCAGAAGGCGTATCTCGTTATGAGGCCAGTTGCGATTGCTTTTTTTTCTATCGGTTTGAGTCCAATGACCTTATGCCAAAGGATTTGCAATCAGCACCGGTAATCGCGTTTGCCGAAGATATCGATCAAAACCTCTGGATGGCACAACAGGGTGGAGGATTGTATCGATACGAAAGAGAAGAGGACAGGTTTACCCGTTTTCTTGATAATCCGACAGATCCCAATTCCATCATCAGAGATGTTGTCCGGGTGCTGTTAGCCGACAGCAATGGTAATATTTGGATTGGCACCGGCTTTGGGGAACCCGAATATGGCACTGGCCTGATCCGTTTTAATCCCCGTACTGGGAAAGTAAAACGATTTCTACACGATCCGGCCAATCCCAATAGTTTGATCGATAACAGGATCAGTGCGCTGATGGAGGATCAGGAAGGAAAACTCTGGGTCGGCACCTATCAATGCGGTCTGCATCTATACCATCCGGATACGGAAGACTTCAGCAGGCTCACTGCTGATGAAGAACAGCTAAATAAAATATACGCTCCCTGTACAGAAAACCCCGTCTGGGGAAACGCCCCTTTTGTCAAAATTTTACATCAGGATCAAAACGGCGGCTATTGGATCGGTACAACTGGGGTGGGGCTAAACCATTTTGATCCCATCACCGGTGAGTTGAGTTTTTACAATATTGAGAAAGCAACGCGTTCACCTGCTTCACTCTGGACTATCCATGAAGACCGGCAAGGCATTATTTGGCTCGGGCTTCTAGACGCCGTCGGCGGTCTGCAGAAAATGGATCCCCAGGGTAGGCAATATACTTTATACCCAGCATTAAAAGCAGTTCAGAGAAGTATGGAATCAAGAAAAGAGCCGGGGGCATTTTGGATTTCCACCATAGAAGATGGACTTTATCGATTGGATATTTCCACCGGTAAAACCAGCCGACTTTTGCCGGATCAAAAAACAACTAGTGCCGTCTATGAAGACCGAAATGGAATCCTTTGGGTAGGACTTGGGCATATTAGCAACCTAAAAGGTCAAAAAACCGGATTAGCCCGCCTGGATCCCGCAAACGGATCATTCAAACATTATCCCATCAAAAGCCAAGGTGACTCAAGTCCTGGCAATACGGTTTTCCAAATTTATGAAGACCAGCAGGGGAATTTATGGTTGGATTGTCTTAGACAAGGGCTTTTCCGTTTTGATAAGCATACGGAAACCTATAAAGCCTATCAATTACCCGGATCTTCAGGTTCGGAAATTTCCATATGGCCAACTAAAGACAATAACACCCTCTGGGTTATTGATCTTAGCAGGAACATCTTATTTAAGTACAATGAACAGCAAGATCAATTTATACCCTTTCTGGAAGGTTATAGAACGACCTATGTATTAGAATATGACAGCAACCGCTATTGGATTGGCACTGAGGATAAGGGCCTGTTGCACTATAACTCCATCGATAGTACGCTAATACAGTATACGATTGCGGATGGATTACCGAGTAATGATGGGGTGCATTTTCTGCAAGACGAAACGGGCATATTATGGATCGCTACCCGAAAAGGACTGGCAAAATTAGACCCCAGAACGAAAAAAATCATTAGCCATGGCATGCCTCAAGATTACTTTCATTTCAACGCCTTTAAAAGTAGAGACGGCCAACTGTTTTTTGGCGGAAACAAGGGTTTGTATGTCATTGATCCAAAGAAATATAACGGTAATCCTTTTCCTCCGGAAGTATTGATCAGTGGTTTACAAATATCCGGCGAACCTTATCAGGTGGGGAGTGCGATGACTCAACAAATGAAGCTGTCTCATCAACAAAATGATTTTCGCTTCGAATACCTGGGCATTCACTATAGCAATCCAACTGGAAATCGGTATCAATATAAACTAAGTCCATTCGACAGTGAATGGATAGATGCTGGAACGGAACGGAACGCCCGTTACACCAACCTAAAGCCGGGCACTTATAACTTCCAAGTAAAAGCAGCCAATAGCGACGGTGTTTGGCAAGAAGCTGCTGCTGCCGTAGCCTTCAAGATTAGGCCCCCGTGGTGGCAAACCTGGTGGGCTTATAGTTTATTTATAGCCGTAGCCCTTCTATCCATTCAGTGGCTATTAAAAACCCAAAAAAGAAAACTGCAATTAAAACAACAGGAACTGGATCAAGAACGCCAAGTTTCAGAACGACTGAAGCAGGTAGACCGGCTAAAGGATCAATTTCTGGCCAATACCTCTCATGAGTTAAGAACGCCACTTCACGGGATCATCGGCCTCTCTGAAACCTGTCTCTTATACACATCTGACGCTGCCGACGAAGAGGATAGTGTAGAT
>CAJXUM010001402.1 GCA_913060855.1 uncultured Lewinella sp.
TGGGCTCGGAGATGTGTATAAGAGACAGGGTCAACTTACTTGATTTCTCTATGAACAGTTACGCGCTTAAGTATAGGATTGAATTTCTTTAATTCTAATCTATCAGGCGTATTCTTCCTGTTCTTTTGCGTCACATAACGGGAAGTGCCAGGCATACCAGATGCTTTATGCTCAGTACATTCCATAATAACCTGGAGGCGGTTTCCTTTACTTTTCTTTGCCATGATATTGCTAACTTAAAAATGATCGAATTACAATTTAACACCAGTGTCTACTCCTTTACGCTCCAATTTCTTGAGGTAAGCGTAGATACCTAGTTTGTTGATGTTACGAAGCGCAGTAGAAGAAACTTTCAATGTTACCCATTCTTCTGTTTCAGGAATGAAGAAACGCTTTTTGAACAAGTTGGGCAAAAAACGTCGCTTGGTCTTACGATTAGAGTGAGACACATTATTTCCCGTAATCGGGCGCTTACCAGTTAATTGACATATTCTAGACATAATACTGCCGCTTTAGCGTTCAAACGCTCCAACCTTACAACAAGCAAGACTGGAGCGTCTAACAATTCAATAGAATGATGATGAGGTACTTTTTGATACTTAATCACTAAGTATTTTTATTTACCTCTTCAAGTGGTGACTCCGCCAGGACTCGAACCTGGAACCTCCTGATCCGTAGTCAGGTGCTATATCCATTAAGCCACGGAGCCTAAATGCTTTATTATTAATGTGTTGTGGAAGACTTCTCTTATAAAAGATATAACCTTCAACAAACGAATCAGCAAACATTTTTGCTAACGGACTGCAAACATACAACGTTTTTTACAATCAAACAATTCCGATTTTACTTTTTTCCTAAAAAAATACATTTCTAGGGGCTTGATCTATGCTCAGATTTGTATTCTATGGCACCTTTTTCTTTTCGATTCAGGCTATCTGATCTACTTTGCCAGGGCCGTGACTTCTCTTTCTTGTGGTGGAAAAACCAGCCCCACAATTGTTTAAACAGCGGGGCTGGCTTTTCGGAACGTATGTCTTAAGGGAATTATTTACTAACGCCCTAAATCAAAATTCACTAATTGACGACTAGTTTCTTAGAAATAACGCCATCCTCAAAACGGACAAGGACAGAATAGAATCCAGGGAGTAGATTCAACTGATCTCTTTGGAAGACGTTAGAGCTATTCGCATATCTACTGATCAATTTACCATCAAAAGAGTGAATAACGACCTCCTTGATCGTTCTACCATAATTCGTTTCCAGGCGAATGCTTCCGTTGGTCGGATTAGGAGCCATGGTGACGATTTTATCATCCAACAACACCTCTCTAGTGCTGGTGATACTTGGGCAATTCAGTCCGAGGGTCAAACACGCTCGTACGCCGAAGTAACCCGCCATGGTATCAATTTGCACCAAAGCCTGATCCCGATTGGCCTCTGGTAATACTTCAAAAGACTGTGTACTTACGGGGCAATTCACCTCATCCCAATGTACCCATGGATACTCATTGTCTGGATGTCCATATAGCGGTAACCAACCTTCGACTCCTCCAAAGTTTGGATCTGCCACCTGAGCCGTACTGTATACATCAGTAAATCCTGCAGCGATCCATTCATCATTTAACCCTTTTTCCACAGCTTCTGTAATCAAACCTTGTGACAGTTGAACGAAAGCAACAACCTGTCCAGTAGTAGGCAACTGGATTGGGCCAATCGGAAATTGGGTAACTACACTTGCCGGGTTGCCAAACATGATCATTGGGGGCTCATCAGCGTCGATAATACCCGTATCTAGGGAAATCGCAGAACCTAGTGCCGTTAATTGAAAAGCAGAGGAGTAATCGGGCGTATTAATGTAATTGGTCGTATCACCTAAAGCATTAATACCAACGACTGTTCCATCTAGATTTCCTGCCTCCATTTCATTGAAGGTGTTGAAGACGTTGCCATCATCATCTGTCACAAAAAAGGTGGGCGTTTGAACCTCCTCGATTTCATTGATGTAGGCGGCAAAACCTGAATAGGTACCTGCACTGGAAGAAGTTCCCCAAATAGAGAATTTTTCTGGGTGGATTTTATAGCTATTACCATCCTCCGCAATGTCTTTTCGCAAAAAACGAACACAGGCTTTTAGGTCCTGTTGTACCCGTACCGATGCATCTACCAAGCCGTCCAAGAAAGCATCTTGTGCTGTAGCTAAGGGGTTCCATCCCAATCGGTAGTTGGGAGCTATGGCCACATATCCCATGCGGGCTAACTTCATCGCTGTACTAACGGTAACAGAATCCACTTTATCTCCCCAGCAGGCATTGTTGACTACACGTGGTAGCGCATCTCCTCCGTGAACGACTAGTACCATTGGACGGTCAACTTCTGTATCAATACTTTGATCTGGCTCATAGATATCCATGAGCAAGGGTTCGGGGATGAATTCATTGACGTTGGGGTCGAAAAGGCTGTCTCTTATACACATCTGACGCTGCCGACGAAGAGGATAGTGGAGATC
>CAJXUM010001403.1 GCA_913060855.1 uncultured Lewinella sp.
CTATCCTCTTCGTCGGCAGCGTCAGATGTGTATAAGAGACAGAATCTAAAATGTCCAGTAGCATGTTGAGCTTGAGTTGTATAGTTGAATGTCAATCAAATATTTGACTTCGGACCTACCACCTACGAACTATTGACTAATAAAGGTACCTTTAATTGAAAATCTACACTTCGATTAGCAATAACCCTATCCCAGTACTTCCTTACCCTCAATTTCATCCACCAAACTAAGCAAGTTTAGCGCCTCATCATAGCGAGCATTGAAAGCAAAAATTTGCCCTCGCATAATATACTGGTAGATATGCCAATCGGTAGGAGGGGTAGAGATATTAGGGATTTCATCATAGTGAACCCACCGTAAGATGCCTTCATCGCAATAGGGAGGCGGTTGATAAGGGATATCTGCTAGATAGATATTGCACTGCCAGTTATAAGCGTTCGGAGAACTCTCAATCAGTACGCCCGTGTATTGTAATTGGGAGAGTTTGATGCCAGTTTCTTCTTCCGCCTCGCGAAGTGCAGCGGTGTACGGATCTTCAAAAGGTTCCAATTTACCCCCTACTGGTACTAGTTTCCCTTTATGAGGCTCATTGGCTCTTTCCAATAACAAAAATTGCTGCTGATGTCGCAAGACAATCATCGCTGCAGAGCGCTTTAATCCTAGTGGAAATTTAGACATGTGAAGATCGTTGTTTTTTGCTTTTACCTGAGTCCTTTTGTCCGCATCAAAACAGTACTTTTTCTAATAATGTTGTAATATCGGATCTAACATTCTCAATTGCTAATTCCCTTAAGATGAAAGTGCCTTATTTTCTATTCTATTTGATCGGATTAGTTCTACTCTTCCCGGAGTTACTCGTAGCACAATTTACGCCAAAACAAGAGAGGGGCATCATGCAGAAAAATGGATTTACACTCAATAACTTATTGATACCTGCCGATGAGATTCACTCGGGAGGACCGCCCAAAGACGGGATCCCTTCCATCGATAAGCCGCAATTTATGGCCGCCCAATTTGCGAAATTTATCGGAGACAAAGAATACGTCCTCGGGGTACACTTAAATGGCGTCGCAAAAGCCTATCCCATCAAGATTATGGATAGACATGAGGTCGTCAATGACCGTTTTAGTACGACTGGGGTGACCGTGACCTACTGCCCGCTTTGCGGTAGCGGAATTGCTTTTAAAGCAGACTTTAATGGCGAAGCGGTCGAATTCGGTGTGTCGGGTTTGCTCTACAATAGTGATGTGCTGCTGTACGATAGGCCAACAGCATCTTTGTGGTCACAGATAGAAAGCCAGGCCATCGCCGGTCCTTCCGCTGGGCAAAAGCTGGAAATAATTCCGACCTCATTCACCACTTGGCAACAATGGAAAGAAAGATTTCCCCATACCTTAGTACTGACGACCGATACTGGTTTTGCTGTAGATTATAACAAAAAAGCTTATATGGGCTATGAAGCTAGCCCCCAGATTCTTTTCCCCGTAGCCCATAAAAGTAAGCGCCTAAAGAAGAAGGCCCGGGTGCTAGGGCTGGAGATAAATGGGAAGCATAAAGCGTATCCATTGGCCACTTTAGCTAAGAAAGATCTGCCCTACAAAGATATATTCGAAGGGGAAACGATTTGGGTGCAGTATGATGCTGCTACTCGATCGGCTTATATTACAGATGAGAATGGAGGGGAAGTACCATCGGTTTCTTTGTATTGGTTTGCTTGGTATGCTTTTCACCCAGAAACGGCGGTATTGGAATAGTGGGATATACCACTTCAAAAGAGAGGAGAGCGTACAAGTGTATCAGTTCACGAATATTTTTGGATAGGATTATGTTAATGCACTATGACTTATACAGAACCATACCCTTATACTCTCCATCCTCTGGATCGCAGGATTATTTTATCCTTTGAACCTTAAAACTCCTTTTGAAACACGGTGTGAAACCTTCCCCAAAAGAAAGCTCAAACACAAGCCCATAGGTAAACCGATAGCCAGGCTACCGACGATGAAACCAAAATATAGGCCTAGCACTAATCCGAGGGTCAACCACATTCCAAAAAGAGATTTTGGATTTGCTAAATAGTTCATCATTATTACTCGATTTAAATAGTTTTTAAAATTTATTATTGCCTGAATTCGAAAAAATAAAAAATATAAATAAAGAATATTAGTTAAAAATAAACACCTATTAAAGAATATAATTGCAAATTTATGCAAATATTGTTTTAAAAACAGAATAATCGATTGAATGTTGCGTACTGGTGAGAAAAAAAGTGATTTTCTGACCTTTGGCGGAGATGAATGGAAGATAACTGGATAGCAAGTACTTATTAAGAGCGTATGGACTGCCTACTATAAGAGAAAACAGTAGTATCTTAACGGGTAATTGAGATCTTTGTCTGTTGGACTAAGGAAACATCTAGGCTTAATTTTTTAAAAAGTACCGAATTGTTTGAGGATCTGTCTCTTATACACATCTGACGCTGCCGACGAAGAGGATAGTGTAGAT
>CAJXUM010001404.1 GCA_913060855.1 uncultured Lewinella sp.
GAGTTATGCAAGGTAAAGGAGTTGTAAAATTCTTCCTTGTCGTGATGCTGGTGGTGACTTTAATACAGTATCTGACCGTGATTCCAACCAACAAGGTGGAACGCGAAGCAGATGCTTTCGCCAAGTCAGCAGCCGATCAGGTACAGGAAGAATTGAGGGATTCCGTTTTGAAATCAAAACGGACCGAGTTCCTGGACTCAATGTCCACGGAACAAGTATTCAGGATTCCGATGCTAAAATCCTACACTTATCAGGAACTAAAAGCCCAGCAGTTGGCCTTAGGACTTGACCTCAAAGGAGGAATGAGCGTCGTCTTACAAGTAGACCTCAGGGACTTTTTAAGATCCCTGGCCAATGACTCGAAAGATCCAACATTTGTAGAAGCGTTAGAAAAAGCAACCCAAGCACAAAAGCAAGCACAGTCTGATTTTATTACTTTATTTGCCGACGAGTGGAGAAAAGTTAGAGGCGATAAGCGATTAGCGCCGATCTTCCAACGTAACGATGCATTGAGAGACGAAATTAACTACGAGAGTTCTGATGGAGATGTCATTGGAATTTTGCGTACAAAATCAGATGAGACGGTTGACCTTACTTTCAAATTACTGAAAGAACGTATCGATAAGTTGGGGGTAACCCAGCCGAATGTATCATTGGATAGTGAAAGGGATTTGATCTTGGTAGAACTACCTGGTATCGATAACCCTGAACGAGCAAGATCGTATTTGCAAGCTACTGCCAAATTGGAGTTCTGGAAAGTATACCGAATGAATGATCCGGGCATGTTCCAGGCTTTTGCAACCGCCAATCAATTATTGGCCAATACGGAAAATGTCAATTTGGAACCACAAATTCTTCGAATTGATACGATTGCTGAGAAAGATACTTCGGGTGTAGATATCGCTGGTACTATTGCACAAATTGATACCATTTACGATAATAACAACATTGCTGCAG
This sequence comes from uncultured Lewinella sp., assembly GCA_913060855.1. Lineage (GTDB taxonomy): Bacteria > Bacteroidota > Bacteroidia > Chitinophagales > Saprospiraceae > DT-111. The sequence continues at coordinate 958 of CAJXUM010001404.1, forward strand.
GACCACTTTTCTCTGTTTTGTCGCTTAATCCTGGCAACTCTCCTACTGCCATTATGGGTTATGCACTCAAAAACAAGAAAGAGCAGATATCTGAGTACTTGGATCGTGATGAGATCAAATCTTTGTTTCCAAGTGATGTTTCTTTTCACTGGTCAAAAGATCCAACGTCCTTAACCGGTGCTGCTGGTACCGCTAATACAGAACAGTTTGAATTGTATGCGATCAGAACTGAACGCCAAGCTGCACCGCTATCTGGTGATCATGTAACTGATGCTTCTCCACAATCTGATCCGACCAATAATGAAATTGGCGTTTCCTTGAAGATGGATGGTACAGGTGCAAAGACTTGGGCGCGATTGACGACTGAAGCTTCACAAGACAATCAACGACAAATTGCTATTCTTTTAGATAATGAGGTTGTTTCCGCGCCTAGCGTAAATGAACCTATTACTGGAGGTAGTTCTCAGATCTCAGGTAACTATACCGTTCAAGAAGCTACTGACTTCTCTAACATCTTGCAGGTAGGTCGACTACCCGCTGAGACTAAGATTATTCAGGAGAGTTTGGTTGGACCTTCGCTTGGACAGGATAATATTGACCGAAGTTTGAAAGCCCTAGTGATTGGCTTCGCCATTCTATTGGCTTTCATGCTCGTATACTATGGTGGTGGTGGAATTGTTTCTATCATCGCATTGTTGCTCAATATGATCTTCATCTTTGGTGCATTGGCTTCATTAGGTACGGTATTGACGCTGCCTGGTATCGCCGGTATCATTCTGACGATCGGTATGGCGGTAGATGCCAACGTAATCATCTATGAAAGGATACGGGAAGAAATGCGGGCTGGAAAGTCCATGTTGGTCTCTGTAGCCGATGGTTTCCAGAATTCCTATTCTGCCATTATTGATGCCAACGTTACGACCATCCTTACTGCCTTTGTATTGGCATACTTCGGTCTTGGACCGATCAAAGGATTTGCCGTTGTATTGATTATTGGTGTGATTTCTTCCATGTTCACTGCCGTTTTAGTAGGTCGTTTAATGATCGATTGGTGGACGAGCAAGGGACGTAGCATCAATTTTGACACTAGCTTCTCAAAGAATGCTTTTGCCAATCTTAATATCGACTGGTTAGGTAAGCGTAAGATTGCCTATGGCATTTCTTTCACCATCATCGCACTTGGTCTTGTTTCTATGTTTACTAGAAACTTCGAGTTGGGTGTGGATTTCAAAGGTGGATTTTCTTATAATATCTCACTAGAAGAGGAAGTATCAGCTGATGATTTAAGAGAATCGCTAACGGTTGCATTTGAAGGTAATACACCGGTTGTAAAAGTGATAGATAATTCTAATACTTTTAATGTAACAACGGATTACTTGATTGATGTTGATGAGGTAGAAGGTACTGATGACAAGCCTGTGGATATAGTAATCCAGAAGTTGTATGAAGGTGTAAACCAGGTAGCTGGTGGGCAGTTGGACGCTAGGAACTTTAAGAACTGTCTCTTATACACATCTGACGCTGCCGACGAAGAGGATAGTGTA
>CAJXUM010001405.1 GCA_913060855.1 uncultured Lewinella sp.
ATCTACACTATCCTCTTCGTCGGCAGCGTCAGATGTGTATAAGAGACAGCCCCTAGCTCCATTCGCTTTCTGTTCCAAGGCAAAAGAGCCAATGACTACGATTATTATATTGACTACTCCTGAAGTAAACATCTCCTGGGTCTTGCTATTCATGAAGGTAGTAAGCATAGCCAAGGCCAAGGTGAAAAGGGACAAGCCGAAAATAAATACCCCATAAGCTTTAAAGTCTTTTAAAACCAAGTTTAGTATCATGTCTTTGCTAATATTTCTGTTCATAGGTCTTGATTTTTGTAAAACTTAGCGGACAATCCAATAGAACTACCCATCATAAAAAGAAAGAATCCAGTTAGTAGGAATAGTATGATATAGGCCGGTTGAGTGGCCATCCAGCTAATAGTAGTTTGTATGTGTTTCACGATATTGAAATGGGCTCGGAATAGCATTGACCCTACAACCCCCAAGACAATCATGGAAAAAAAGATGATCCCAATAATTAGGTTACCCTTTAGCATTCCAAACTTGAAATAAAAAGGATAAGATAGGCTGATAAATAGGAGTAGTAGTCCGAATAGACTTAGCCATAGCCCAGGCCGAAAGAGGATTTCAAATGAAGCATCATTGGAAGTATCTAGGAATAAAGAAGCTATTTGAATGCCTGCTATATGTACAATCAGGGCAATGGAAGTTTGTAAAAAGACACTTAAATACCTGGCCCATATGATCTGATTTCTTGTGACAGGTAAGCTAGCAAATACAGCATGCATTTGGTAGAATTCATCGATAAACAGGAACAGGTTAGAGAGTATTAGACAACTCAGCACCACACCAATGATATATAATTCAACCTCTAAGGCATTTCCAGCTGAGAAAGCCACGACATACCCGGTGCTCATAGCAAAAAGCAAGCCCCAACCTAATGCCTGATACATCCAATTGGCACGAAAGTCTTTGAAGATTAGCGATAGCATGCTTATTGGGCGATTTTTGAGTTATTTTTATTAAAAAACATAATGTCTTCTAGGCTGGCTCGGTCATATATCGCCTGCTCGCCAAATAATCGGCGGGAAGCTTCTATATCTGTGCTCAGTCCCTCAAAACCAAACTCGCTTGTTCGGACAGCAACGAAACTTTTCCTCGTTTCTTCATTCAAGAGATCATTTCCGCCCTTTACCAAGGCATGTTGCTCAAATACCTGATCCTTGGTTTTTGAAAAAACGATTTTCCCGTCCAGGATATAGGTAATATAGTCTGCAACTTGTTCAATATCAGAAGTGATATGAGAAGAAAACAAAATGGACTTGCTCTCATCTTGCATGAGCTCTCGCATAAACTCAAGGAGCTCCCTTCTCACCACTGGATCTAGCCCTGATGTGGGTTCATCCATGATGATAAAATCCGCATGGTGAGATAATGCAATGGCAATAGAGGCCTTCATCGCCATTCCTTTCGAGAATTTACGTAAGGCTTTGTTAAAGGGTAATTCAAATCGATCGGTCAGGTCTTTGAATGTTTTATCATCCCAAATGGGGTAAAAAGGAGCAATAATATTTTTGAGCCCTTTCAAACTGAGGTGATCATAAAAAATGGGATTGTCATACACGAAACCAATCCTCTTTTTAACTTCTACCTCATGTCTACGATGGTCTTTTCCGAAGATTTTAACCTCTCCCCTATCTTTCATGATGAGATTCATCACGATTTTTATCATAGTTGTTTTTCCTGAACCATTTGGACCTATCAAACCCATGATATAGCCCGTCGGGAGAGAAAAGGACACATCGTCCAAGCGGAAATCACCATAGTTCTTGCTGAGGTTCGATATTTCTAATGTATTAGACATGGTTTTATATTAATGCATGTTAGGCCTCCCAAACAGCCCTGTCATTCCAAACTTGAATGGTGCTAGGCTTTTGCGCGGAGGAATGCTGTTTTTTTACAATTCTATTAGATGGTAGTCTCTGTGGCCGAAAAGAGCCCAGATGTTCTGGTAACTTTTCTACTCTTCATTACTGTCGTACAGGATGCTCAACATTTCCTGCAGTTCTTGATAAGTGACACCCAATTTTTGGGCTTTTTCAACGGTAGCAGCCAGCATATCTTCGACGGACTTCATTTTCTTTTCCCGAAGCAACTCCTTGTTTTGAATAGCTACAAAGGTTCCTTTTCCGCCAACGGTATCTATAAAGCCTTCTTTTTCTAGTTCTTCATAGGCTCGTTTGGTCGTTATTACACTGATATGAAGTTCTTTGGCCAATTTGCGAATAGACGGTAATCCATCCCCTTCTTTCAAATCGCCCGATATAATCTGGGTCTTTATCTGTTTGCCGATTTGCGCATATATCGGCTCTGAAGATGCATTTGAAATGATAATTTTCATCTGTCTGAGATCAATTAATTGACTTGTAATAGTACATATTGTATATTTAGTTTATAGTGTATATACTGTATATGCTGTCTCTTATACACATCTGACGCTGCCGACGAAGAGGATAGTGTAGA
>CAJXUM010001406.1 GCA_913060855.1 uncultured Lewinella sp.
AGATCAGCCTCGGTCTCGTGGGCTCGGAGATGTGTATAAGAGACAGGTACATATTCAATCTCCTCCATCGCCTTCCATAGGTCATGTCGTGTTTCCTCCAACACTTCCTCTACTGCTTCTCGAACATCGACATACTGCACCTTCATCTTTTTATCCATTTGACGACCCAGTTCGGATAAGCGTACAATATTTACTCGGGCATCCTCCTTACTTTTTTCACAGACAATAATTCCTTTTTTCTGCATTTCCTTGACGATTTGACTGACAGAAGGGTGGGAGTGCCCGATTTGTCGTGCAATCTCCGTAATGGAGAGTGGCGACGATTCCGAAAGCACATAAAACACAGGGAACCATTTGGGATTAATGGGAATGTCATACATCTCGAATACCTTAGAAGCATCTTCCATAAACTGTTCCCCCAAACGTCTTAACCTTGTGCCTAAGGCTAGTTTTCCGGTACGAATAAAAAAGTCTGTTACCATTAGTATTGCTAATTACGTAAGTGATTACGCAATTTAATGAAATCCCCCATCTCATGCAAGCCCGACAAGCATATTTTGACCTAAATGGCTAATCCTAACCTGAAAAAGGGGAGAGGCGACGCGATGGGAGAATACAGCTGAATAAGGCCTTAAGAAGCGTTAAAATAGCAGATATACCTTTAGAATATGGGTCATAAATTATAATAACTTGGAAATTGTCTGCATATTCATAGCTGCAGGAGAAAGAAGGAATTTTAGTCATCATTGAGCTACCTGAAAAGCTTTTTTTTCCCTTCTTTTTCCCTGAAGTCTCCGTTAATACAATCACAATTACCTAGAAAATGAAAGAAAAACCGACCAAACGATCTAGACGAGATTTTATTAAAACTGGTGCTGTCGCAGCAGGTAGTTTTATGATCGTCCCTCGCCACGTCCTGGGCCGAGGTTATATTCCGCCAAGTGATAAGATGAATCTTGCAGCCATTGGGGCTGGAGGTAAAGGCTGGGGTGATATTCGCAATGCCTGGAACAATGGGGCCGAAAATGTAGTCGCACTGTGCGACGTGGATATTAATCGCGCTAAAAATGCGATGGAGAAATGGCCCAAAGCTAAGGTGTATAAAGACTTCCGCAGAATGTTGGAAGAACAAAAAGATATCGACGCAGTAACAATCTCTACGCCTGATCATGTTCACGGTATCGCAGCGATGACAGCGATGCAAATGGGTAAACACGTCTATGTGCAAAAACCATTGACCCACAATATATATGAGGCACGTAAGTTGACTGAAGCAGCTCGTCAGTACAAAGTAGTGACACAAATGGGTAACCAAGGCGCTTCTAATCCGGAGCAACAGCTCATGGTGGAGTGGTTCAATAAGAAAAAGATTGGAAAGGTACATACGGTACATGTCTGGACGAATCGTCCCGTTTGGCCACAGGGTATTCCCTTCCCCAAGGAAAAACCTACCTTGCCGAAGCAGATCAGTAAAAAGGACTGGGATTTGTTCATAGGACCAGCCGATTATGTCGATTATCACCCCTTATTCCACCCCTTCAAATGGAGAGGCTGGTGGAACTTTGGAACAGGGGCATTGGGTGATATGGGATGTCACTTGATAGATACACCTTTCCGCGTACTCAATTTAGGCTATCCCACAGAGGTGGAATGCAGCGTAGGCCAGGTCTTTACTAAAGATTGGGAGCCCGAATATATTCCAGAAGGTTGTCCTCCTTCTTCGAATGTACAAATCAAATTTCCAGCCACGAAGAAGAATAAATCGGCTTTAACGTTAAACTGGACAGATGGCGGTCTTCGACCTTTCCATCCCGATTTGATACCTGCCGCCGATCCGATTGGTGATGGCGATAGCAGTAATGGCGTGATGATGATAGGTACCAAAGGAATCATGACCTGTGGGACTTATGGCCGCAATCCTAAAATATACTTGAAGAATGGAGATGTAATAGAAATGCCAAAGGATTATGCTACTGCCGAGAAATTCCCGAATAAGGATTTACCTGAACAAGGTCATCAAACGAGTTGGATCACCGCTTGTAAAGCAGGCTTTGAAAGTCCAGCGCACAAAGGCTTGACTTCCTCTTTCGACTACTCGGGCCCGTTGACGGAAACTGTTTTGATGGGTAATTTAGCCATTCGTAGCTACGGATTAGCTAAGAAAAACGATAGAGGACGCATGAGCTACTACGGTAGAAAACGCCTCCTTTGGGACGGTAAAGGGATGAAAATTACCAATTTTGATGAAGCCAATCAATTTGTGAAACGAGGATACAGAGAAGGCTGGGATCTGATCTGATAAAATGATCTCGTACCAATGAAATCATTTTAGCGCATTTTTGAATTTCAGACTAGGACTGTCGACGGCTTAGTAAGCCTAAGCCGTTGACCGTCCCATTTGAACCCCTGAATTATTAAGCCCAAAACGACTTTCGTATGCTATTCAAAGCATATTTTTAGGGCCTTATTGGCTGTCTCTTATACACATCTCCGAGC
>CAJXUM010001407.1 GCA_913060855.1 uncultured Lewinella sp.
CGGCAGCGTCAGATGTGTATAAGAGACAGGAATAATACCGCTTAGCATCTATGGGGCTATTGGCACCATCTAAAAAAAAATGCATGTATTTTCTGTGCACCTCATTCGAAATTCTTGTTTTTTCAAGGTATTCATTAGCAGCCATAAAATCACTATTGATCATGAAGTTATCGAGGGCCAAGATCGCTAAACTATCGTTTTCCTCTTGGCTCATATTGCTTTGAATGGGAAGGTTTTTCTCAACTGAATTTGATAAGGTACTGCAGTCCTGTAAAAGTGCTAGATAAGCTATAAAGAAGCATAATGGAATTAGGTTTGATGCAATAAACCTACAACATACGCTTACTTTATTTTTCATAACCGACAAATTTATAGCCAACATTGACGTGGTGCCTAAACTAAGCATCTACCTTAAGTATTTCAAGGTACTGAGCTAGGTTTATGAGAAATAATACTGGATTGATAGCCTGGAAAATGCTTATGCATATATAGCTTTCGGCTGGAATCCCTCGGCTGAGACTTCAGCAATGCCCCACGGCGTCACTAGGAACATTGCTGAAGTTTTATCGCCTATCTCAAGCAAGGGGTTTCGCTGCGATCTTGGCAAACCTGAGAAATAAGTAAAACTATCCCCCATTCCTAATCATCAACCTTCCCGTGAAGACCGCCTCTGTTTCTGTATCTATTTCATAGAAGTACAAACCAGTCTTCATTGCCATGGGGAAATCCAGCTGCATTTCTAGTTCTCCTTTCGGAATAGACCGCCGAAATACTTCCTGCCCTAAACCATTAAGCAGACGAATCCTTGTCGGACTTGCGATTGATAGCACTTGGCCCAACTTTAAGGTAATGCTACCCCGACTTGGATTGGGAAAAACACGGATTCCGACATCGCTCGCTAATTGCGCAGTCCCCATCATGATGTCCACTAGGTAAGCTTCCGTTTTACTACAACCATTGGCGTCTATCAAACTTACTGCATACTCTCCCCCTGGCAAGTTATCCAAGACAGCAGTCGTATCAGCGGCATTACCGGTATCCCATGCAAACTGATAGGGAGGCGTGCCGCCACTAACGATCAGTTCAATTTTTCCATCATTATTGCCAGTCGTCGCTATTGAAATAGTGGCTTCAATGGCTAATTCATCCGGCTGCTGTATTTCTACACTAAATAGTTCATTGGCTCCTGCAGCATCGGTCACGCTGACTTCATAGATGCCTGCCGCCAATGCTCTGATGGTATCACCTGTTTGAATGACGTCATCTAAGGTAATGGTATACGGCGTTTGCCCTCCACTAAGGCTCAATATAATCTCGCCAGTAGCATCACCAAAACAGTTAACGGGCGAAACAACTGTATACGTAGCGGAAAAGGCTGGTGTAGGCCCTAACACCCACCATTCAAATCCGTAATCTGGATGTCGGGCTGCAAAAAATAATAAATCTCCCACACTATGAAAGTAGCCTGGGTGGGCATCGCCACCTCCCAAATTGATATCCGATATCCGGATGGTTCCTTCTTCGGTGCCATCACTTTGCCAGAGCTCTGTACCAAAATTGGAATCTTCGGCTCCAAAGTAGATGGCGCCCTGATGACTGGTGATAAAAGTAGGTAGTGTAAGCGCACTTGACAATCCCGATCGGATATCTTTGGCCATGAAAGTGCCTTCTTCGGTACCATTACTGCGCCATAGTTCTGCGCCTTTTGTGCCATTGTCATATTTGTAAAATAATAGGCTGTCGATCGATGCAAAGTTTTGTGGTGGTCCTTCTGGCCGAAAACCGCTTACCACATCTTTTACTAGCTGCGTGCCTGCGTTTGTACCATCCGTCCGCCAAAGTTCGTTGCCTGTCGTGCCGTCATTGGCCGCAAAATAGGCCCAGTCACCAACTTTGTGAAATCGTTTTTCACTAGTATTGGCACTCACTGAGAGGCCACTGCCGCTGGGATCCACTTCTTTCACAAGAACAGTACCCCCTGCCGTACCGTCACTTCGCCATAATTCGGTATTGAAAAAACTTCCTTCGGCTTTAAAGATCAAGAAATCACCCAAACTCAGTAAGTCAGAGGGGTCACTTGAGGAAGAGCCACTGTTGATATTCTTCACGAGTCGAGTCCCAGCAGCTGTTCCATCGGTCACATAGAGCTCTCTGCCATCATTTTGGTTATCAGCTGCAAAATAGAGTTTGCCTTGGTGCGCTTCAAATTCGCTGGGGCGACTATGCTTAAAGGAGTTGGTAAAAGTACTGATGTTCTTCACCATAAAGGTACCAGCAGCTGTCCCATCACTCCGCCAGAGTTCCTGCCCTGCCGTGTTATTCTCGGCGGAGAAGTAGAGTACATCTTCAAAGACATAAAAGTAGTCTTCGCCATTGGCAAAGCTTTCCATGCTAGCACCAGAGCCATCGAATATATCTTTTAGCAAGACTGTTCCTTCGGTGGTACCACTGTCTCTTATACACATCTGACGCTGCCGACGAAGAGGATAGTGTAGA
>CAJXUM010001408.1 GCA_913060855.1 uncultured Lewinella sp.
GATCAGCCTCGGTCTCGTGGGCTCGGAGATGTGTATAAGAGACAGATTTATTAGACATTGCGTTTCGGAGCCTAAAACCTTTCTCATGAATAATTGACAACGACTAATTCATAATGAGGTGTTTCCACCGTCGATTATTTCTTACCATTGATCATTATTCATTCTAAGTGGTGACTTAAAGCTTCAGTTCCACACCCAATGAATGAATTTAAATGTCACCAAAGAAATCTATCTCTTCTCCTTCAGTCAATGTGATAATAGCCTTCTTGTAAGAAGAAACACTACCGCGAACATATCCTGAACGAGTTGTTCGATTTTTTGTTTTTGATGGCATGATCATCGTATTGACAGACTCTACTGTCACGCCATACATTTCTTCAACCGCTTTGCGAACTTCAATCTTATTAGCTCTTCTGTCTACGACGAAAGAGTACTGATTCAACTTCTCGGATAAGCCCTCTGCTTTTTCCGTAATGATCGGTTTTACTAATACAGTCTTTGCCATGATTATGAATTTGCAAAGGTTTCTTTAATCTTATCAACAGCTCCTTCTGCAAGAACTAGTTTATTGGCATTCATAATTTCGTAGGTATTCAAGTCTGTAGCACGAACCGTTTGTGCTTTAGGCACGTTTCGGCCTGACATGTACACCTCTTTTTCGAAATCAGATGTTACCAATACTGTTTTCTCTCCCGTCACATCAAGTTGCTGGAGGATATTGATAAATTCTTTTGTTTTTGGCGATTCAAAAGAGAAGTCCTCTACAATCAGGATATTACCTGCTGCAGCTTTATTAGAAAGAGCTGACTTTCTAGCCAATCTTTTGACTTTCTTATTGAGACGAACCGTATACTTACGTGGTCTTGGTCCGAAGATACGCCCACCGCCTCTAAACATAGGGTTTTTAATATCCCCTGCACGAGCAGTACCTGTACCCTTTTGGCGTTTGATCTTACGAGTAGAACCCGTTACTTCACCGCGCTCTTTGGCTTTGTGCGTTCCTTGCCGTTGACTGGCAAGAAATTGCTTAACGGCCAAATATACCGCATGTTCGTTAGGTTCGATGCCGAAGATATCCTCTGGGAGATCTACTGATCTGCCTGTTTTTTCGCCTTGAATATTTAAAACCTCGAGCTTCATTTTTTATCGCATTAATGCGCTCGTGAAAGGTGGACGATCACGAAACACCATTAGTAATTACTTTTCAAGAATAACATAAGCTCCTTTGTGACCAGGAACAGCGCCTTTAACCAGAATCAAATTGCGTTCTGGAAAAATCTTCACCACTTCTAGGTTTTGGATTTTCACTTGGCGACCACCATCGCGGCCGGCCATGCGCATTCCTTTGAAAACCTTAGCAGGGTAAGAAGCTGCACCAATCGACCCCGGGGCACGTTGGCGGTTATGTTGACCGTGGGTAGCGTCATTTACACCTTTGAAACCATGGCGTTTAACTACCCCTTGGAAACCTTTACCCTTGGAAGTACCAACGGCGTTCACAAAGTCTCCTTCTTCAAAAATTTCATCGACTGTAATGGTCTCGCCCAAGGCTTTACCTGTTTCGAAATTGCGAAATTCCACCACCTTACGTTTAGGTGTTGTTTTGGCTTGCTCGAAATGTCCTTGGAGGGCTTTAGAAGTGTTTTTAGCTTTCGCTTCACTGAACCCGACTTGAATAGCACTGTAGCCATCGGATTCGGCTGTTTTTACCTGAGTTACGACACAGGGACCCACCTCGATTACTGTGCAAGGCACATTACGACCATCGTTATTGAAAACGCTGGTCATTCCGATCTTTTTTCCGATTAATCCGTTCATCAGTTCTTCATTTTATAGTCCCCGAAATGAGTTCGTGGGCACTTAAAGATGACAGACTCTAGATCGCTGTTGATAGCATTGTAAAGGGGCTATCAACCAGCAGATATTAGATAACAGACTTGGATGTCGTTGCTTTCTTCACTAAAGCTATATCACGATGACATCTAGTTTCTCTTTCCGTTTTAATACAAATAACTGTTTAACCTATTGTGCCATTTGGCAGCAAGAGCTTGTACAGTCAAAATGTACTTATTAGGGCAATCGCCTAATATCTAACATCTAGCATCTTCAGACTTTACAAAAAATGGACTGGAATACAGAATTGGTAAGAAAACCTTTCCTGTAAGCTCCGTCGTTAATTATCACGTCAATTTAACCTGAATATCTACCCCGCTTGGCAATTCCAACTTGGACAGAGCATCCACTGTCTTCTGGGTTGGAGTATAAATTTCAATGAGGCGTTTGTGTGTACGCAACTGGAACTGCTCACGAGATTTCTTATTGACGTGCGGCGAACGAAGCACGGTAAAGATCTTTTTCTCGGTGGGCAGCGGAATCGGACCAGTAACTACAGCACCACTGTTCCGCACCGTTTTCACAATTTTCTCTGTAGACTTGTCTACCAGATTGTGATCATAAGAACGCAGTTTGATTCTGATTTTCTGATTCATGCCTG
>CAJXUM010001409.1 GCA_913060855.1 uncultured Lewinella sp.
TACACTATCCTCTTCGTCGGCAGCGTCAGATGTGTATAAGAGACAGGCAAAATAACCATCGCCGAGGTGGAAGAAATCGTAGAACCCGGGGAATTGGACCCCAACTTTATACATACTCCCGGTGTTTTCGTACAGAGGATATTTGAGGGAGTAGGTTATGAAAAGCGAATTGAGCAAAGAACTGTTCGGCAAAAATCATAAATTTCCTCCAAACAAGCTCTCAAAAACTCGAGCCATGTTAGATAAAAAAGGAATTGCACAAAGAATAGCACAAGAATTGGTGGATGGTTGGTATGTCAATTTAGGGATCGGTATTCCCACACTCATTGCCAACTATGTACCAGAAGGTGTTAGCGTAGAATTTCAATCTGAAAATGGTATTTTGGGCATGGGCCCTTTTCCTTACGAAGGTGAGGAAGACGCAGATATGATCAATGCCGGTAAACAAACGGTGACTTTGCTACCGGGTGCCTCCGTTTTTGATTCGGCTACAAGCTTTGCTATGATTAGAGGACGGCATATTCAGTTGACCGTACTCGGGGCGATGGAGGTGTCGGATAATGGAGATATTGCCAACTGGAAGATCCCAGGTAAGATGGTAAAAGGTATGGGTGGTGCCATGGACTTGGTGGCTTCTGCTGAAAATATCATCGTCGCTATGATGCATACCAATAAAAGAGGTCAATCCAAATTATTGCGACAATGCACCTTACCACTTACAGGCGTAAATTGTGTGAAAAAAGTGGTCACTAATCTGGCCGTGTTAGATATTACTCCTGATGGATTTAAGTTAATTGAGAGAGCCCCAGGCGTTTCTGTAGAAGAGATCCAAAAGGCCACTGAGGGAAGATTGATTGTGGAAGGAGATATACCTGAAATGAAATTGTAAACAGTATATAGACAGATGGCAAAAACCATCGAAAAACTCTAGAAAAATGGCAGAAAATATTGAACCCATCAAATGTCTGATTATTGGTTCAGGTCCAGCGGGCTACACCGCCGCTATCTATGCAGCAAGAGCTAACCTTAGCCCAGAAGTATACACGGGACAAGAGCCGGGTGGACAATTGATGATCACTACCGAGGTAGAGAACTATCCAGGATACCCTAAAGGCATTCAAGGCCCTCAAATGATGGATGATTTCCGTAATCAAGCAGAAAGATTTGGAACGGCCGTTCATTATGATTTGATTGAAAAGGTAGACTTTTCTGGTCCGATTCATAAGGCTTGGAGCTCTAATGGAAATGAAATTCATGCCCATAGTGTTATTATTTCCACGGGTGCCAGCGCTAAGTGGTTGGGCTTGGAATCGGAGAATAAATTGATGAACAAAGGTGTTTCTGCCTGTGCCGTTTGTGATGGTTTCTTTTTCAAAGGCATGGAAGTAGCCGTAGTAGGTGGTGGAGATACCGCAGCAGAGGAAGCTTCTTATTTGGCTAAACTATGCCCTAAGGTGCATCTTTTGGTTCGTAGGGATGAAATGCGTGCTTCCAAGATTATGCAAGAGCGAGTGCTCAAAGCAGAAAATATAGAAATTCATTGGAATACAGTGACCGAAGAAATCCTTGGAGACGAAGAGGTCACAGGCGTGCGTATCAAGAATAGAGTAAGCAATGAGACCTCTGTTATTCCGGTGAAAGGCTTCTTTGTAGCCATTGGTCATCAACCCAATACAGGGATTTTCAAGGACTGGTTGGACATGGACGAAACAGGTTACCTGATCGTCAATCCGGGCACGGCCAAAACAAAAATAAAAGGCGTATTTGCCAGTGGCGATGCAGCCGACAAAGTATATCGACAAGCAGTCACAGCAGCCGGTACGGGTTGTATGGCAGCTTTAGATGCTGAGAGGTACCTCACGGAAGAAGGTATTATTTAGCACACCTGGTTTGACTGCTGTTGTGGGTTCGAGGATTACTTCGCCGACTTCAGCAGTCAAATCTTCTCATTTATTCTTGCTCCACTTCTTGACATTTTTTCTTATGGTACTTAAAAGGCATGACTGTGTTTGTGGCTAAGCCTATCGCTTTTCAATAAACCATTTCTTAGCTTTGCTAATACTTATATTTTAGATCTTAAGTTGAAGCAAAACAAGCATGAAAAATCGCCAAACAACCCACCTTTTATTACTAAGCCTGCTACTGTGCTTTAGTTGTCAGGAATCAGAACAAGATCTCAGCCTCACCATCTGGCCCGAAATTCACAATCAAAACAAACCCTGGACACGCTGGTGGTGGATGGGTAATACCCTTGACAAAGACGATATCAGCGACCAATTGGAAGCCTTTTCGGCAGCTGGAATAGGTGGCGTAGAAATCTCTCCCATTTACGGTGTGAAAGGGTACGAAGATCAATTCATTGAGCACCTATCTCCAGAATGGGTAGATATGCTAGCATATACCATTCAGGAGGCCAATCGTCTAGGCATGCAGGTAGATATGATCTGTCTCTTATACACATCTGACGCTGCCGACGAAGAGGATAGTGTAGA
>CAJXUM010001410.1 GCA_913060855.1 uncultured Lewinella sp.
GTCTCGTGGGCTCGGAGATGTGTATAAGAGACAGCTTCAATTCACTGTCCATCATTTCTGAACGAAACTTGATGGTTTTGGCTTTAATCCAACCCAAACCTGCCATATCACCTTCTTCACTTCCTTGCGTTAGCAATTGAGCTCCTAAGCATATACCTAGGATTGGTTTTTTTTCTTCTAACACCTTCCGGTTTAGCATATCATAAAAAGCAGCGGCTCTTAGCTGTGTCATGCCATAATCAAAATGACCAACACCTGGAAGGATCAGCTTATCAGCAGCTTCAATATCGGATTCTTCCTTTGAAATGATCGCATTGTGATAGCCTGCTTTCTTAAGCATATTTTTTATGGAGGTAAGATTACCCACTCCGTAGTCGATGATCGTCAACATGGCTAAACGTTCAAATACTTTTCCTGAAATTTATGAAATTCAGATACAGTAAGATAACCGTGGTACTCAAATTTACTTCTATGCAACTGGCACTCATCTGGATTGATTCTCTTAATGGTTTTAGCAGGATTACCACCTATGACACAGTAGCCTTTTTGAAAGGACTTGGTAACTACGGCCCCTGCGGCCACTATCGTATATTCTCCAAGTTGTACGCCAGGGAGTATTATAGCTCCCATTCCAATCCAACAATATTTTCCTATCTCAACATCCTTTATGACGTGCTTTCTGTTGTCGGTTAATTCATGATTAGCGCTTATAATCCCGACATTCGCCGCGATCTGTGTATAATCACCAATTTTGACCTTTCCGATAGCTTGAATGTAATTGCCAGGACTGTATCCAGGGGAGGTTTCAATACCACAGTAGACATTAAAGCTATTTATTACTGTACTCGTTGGGTGGATGGGCCAATAAGCGGAGCGGCTGCTACCAGTTATTTTATGTCTATACCAAATATCAAAATTAATAGGCGTCTGCGTATTTTGCGTGTCTTTCAAAAATTTAAACTTCGGGAAAAAATGTAGAATTCTCCGTAATAGAAAATTGGGTGCTAGAAGGTAAAGTATTCGTTCAATTCTTGAAATCTTCATTAAGTAGAATAGGAGAATTTATAAGAACGAATTAGATAAATAGAATAGATAACAATATAATTGATAGTAAATAGGATCAATGTAGTATAGTAGGAACCAGATAGCTTAAACCCAATATAGAAGACCATCAAATTTGAGATCAACATCCAAATATGCCATAGAAAATCCTCCCTCATTTTCTGCCTAAGAATAAATAGAAAGGATAAAGGACTAACAAAGAATCGAAATAAGAATAAAAATCCCAGAATTTGTGCAAATACACCAGCTTCTCGCCATTTTTCCCCAAAGGCAAAAGCAAAAATATCCGGTCCAAAGATCATTAATACCATAAAGGGAAGGACAGATAGCAAAAATAGAGATAGCAAAGTTTGTCGGAAGATGCGTTTACAATTCCCTAATTCATGAAATTGTTGGGTGGCCTTTTGTTTGAAAATTTCTGTAACAGCACTAGAAATAAGTTGAATAGGCAAGCCCAGCATGCGTATAGTCAAGTTATAAACACCCACTACTCCCGCTCCGGCAAATGTGCTAAGCATAAACACGGGAAGTTGATTGGTAAAGCGGTTTATGAATTCTGAAGGTAAACTATATCGGGGGAAATCTATATATTTCTTTGCAAGGGTTTTCAAAGCTTCCCACTCAAAAGAAGCATTCTGCAAATTCGTCCTTGTATTTAAGGAAAAGCCCAACCAGAGCGTTGGTAAAACCTGACTAGCTAATAAGCCCGTAAATAAGCCTAGCGAACCATCTACCCATATACCTAGGGGAATGGATAAACTAGGTACCAAAATAGCAGTTAAAATGGTATTGATTGTTAACAATTTGTATGCCTTATTGCGATTAGCCCATTCTCGAAGAATCGCCGTTTGTCCTCCAAAGAAGATAGAAAATGGAACTAAAAATAACCAAGGGGATATACTTGGATTGTTGAACCATTGACCGTAAAGCCCCGTAATGGGCAAAATTAATAGACAAGTAAGTAAAGTAATAGATATATTAATGACTCTGGCTAACCAGACTGCAGATAAAGCTTCTTGTTCGTTCTTTTCAAGCAAAATTGCTTGTTGGTATTGCATGGTGGAAAAAGTACCGATGACTCCAGTTATTGCCATATAAAGGCCTAATGTCCCATATTCCTCTTTTTCATAAATGCGATAAAGCACTGGAGCAGTAAGTATAGAGACACCTTGGGCTAAAGTAGTTCCCGAAATCAGCGTAAGAGCGTTTCTAAAGAAGTCCGATTTCCAAAGTCCATTTAGCTTACTTCTCAACTGAAAAACAGGTGTGGAAGTAATTTATATAATAGCTGACTAGAGACAAAACTTAGTTTTTCCAAGACAGCTAACTTTTGCTCTTTTCATCATCACTGTAATACCCATACCCATACCCATACCCATACCCCTGTCTCTTATACACATCTGACGCTGCCGACGAAGAGGATAGTGTA
>CAJXUM010001411.1 GCA_913060855.1 uncultured Lewinella sp.
TACACTATCCTCTTCGTCGGCAGCGTCAGATGTGTATAAGAGACAGGTTAATCATAGATCTAGGTTTTCTCGAATTATCAACATTTAGGAGATTATAGCATAAGATCGGAACAAAAGAACTCAATAAGAAAATTGATAGAAAATTAGGAAGGCTATTTCACGGCATAGCGCGAAGCTCACGAACGACTATAAGTATCTAAACCCGACTATGAAAAAACAGGTATTAATTATTGCAGCCTGCCTCCTAGGAGGAACTCTACTCAGCTGTTCAGGTAGTGTTGAGCAAGAGCAAGAAATAGAAGAAGCAAAACCTACCCTCTCATTCTCCTTTGATGATGGCTCCATTCAAGATTTCCCTAATTACCCCACTGCAGATTGGAATCAGTTGTTATTGGATAACCTACAGAAAAATAAGGTGCAGGCCATCTTGTTTGTGAAAGGCGCTGGATTAGACAATGACAAAGGCCAAAAGATCATACGAACTTGGGATAAAGCTGGCCATTTAATCGGAAACCATACCTATAATCACCCCAATCTCAATAGTGACAAGATTAGTCTGGAGGACTTCAAAGCAGAGTTACTCAAAACGGATTCTTTGATTAATGGCTATTCGAATTTCACAAAAATATTCCGATTCCCCTACCTGAAAGAGGGCAATACCGTTGCAAAGAGAGACGGCTTCAGGGATTTTCTACGAGAGAAGGACTATAAGATTGGTCATGTGTCTATCGATGCCTCCGATTGGTACATTCACAGTAGACTCGTTAAACGATTGAGAGATAACCCCAATGCCGATATTTCAGCTTTTAAGGCATTTTATATTAAACATCTATTCGAAAGGGCACAGTATTATGATGAATTAGCGCAAGAGCTGACGGGAAGATCCATCAAGCATAATCTACTACTGCATCATAATTTGCCAGCAGCCCTGTTTTTAGATGATCTAATAGCGCACTTTAAAGCGAATGGCTGGGAGATCGTAGATGCGAAGGAGGCCTATCAGGATACCATCTACAGGGAGATCCCAATGAATCTTCCAGCAGGAGAAAGTTTGATTTGGGCCTTAGCTAAACAAACGGGTAAGTATGATTCCATCTTGAGATACCCTGCCGAGGACAGTCGATATGAAGAAACCGAAATGGATTCCTTAGGCTTGTAATAGAACAACATTTATGCTAAATCCTCGCAACCCGTAACCTACATATGAATCTGAGTCAGCTACCCTACCTCTTATGCCTTTTCCCTATTTTCACCGTAGCAAGTACAGAAGCGACTACCACTACTTCTACTCCTTCCTATCTGCAGTACCACAAAGAAATCAATGCAGCCGAAAACTTGTTAAGTCAAAAAGAGTTTAAGGCAGCACTAGATGGATACGAGTCTATTTTTAATTCCTATGATTTTGTCTTCTTAAAAGACTACAAAGTCGCGGCGCAGCTTGCACTGCATTTGGATGAGAAACCCAAAGCTTTTGATTATATAAAAAAGGGAATAGCAGCTGGATGGAAACTAAAAGCACTAAAGAAAGATAAGTTTCTGGCTCCACTCAAGAAAGAAGCGGAATGGAAGGCCATCGAGCAAGCATATACTAGCCTTCGGGCTAAATATCTAGCACGCATTGATGAGGGGATGAGGGAAAGGGTCAAGCAGATGTATAAAAAAGACCAATGGAAAGCCTTTGGGGCCTTGTTCAGAATGAGTGAAAAAGCGCGGGAAAAATATGCCATAAGGAAATTCGCTCCCCATAGTGAAAGCCAAATCGCCCATATAATCGAAATACTAAAAAATCAAGCGTATCCAGGAGAAAAACTCATTGGCAATGATTACTGGATGTCGACTATCCTTAGTCACCACAATTCTATAGCTCAGGCATATAATCAGAATGACACGCTCTATCCTTCCATTAAGACAGCCTTGCTGCAAGCGATAGAAAAAGGGGAGATGTCCCCTTATGAGTACGCAATGATTGACGATTGGTACAAGATGGTGTCATCGGGTAGGAGAGGAGTAGGATATGGATTTTTAAACCCGCCAAAGCAGTCTACACTCTCGGAAACGAATGCACTGCGGCAGAAAATAGGCCTGAGAACAATCGCCTTAAGAAATACATTGGTGGAGGTGGAGAACAGTACGGGCATGAATTTCTTTTTACCAGACTGGGTGCAGGGAAAGATAGAAGTTGAACAACAATAATAGTTAGAAATGTAAATAATGATGAAACGGTATTTCTTTTTAATGGTGTTTTTAGTTGGCCTATCAGCCAGTTCTTCCATTCCACAGCCGGAACAATCTGGGATTTTTTGGAAAATCACAAAGGAAAATCAAATCGGCTACCTTTATAGCGTAATCCATAGGTATCCACAAGCATCTTACACCTTAAGTTCAAAGGTGCTTGCAATCTTGGCAGCTTGTGAAACGCTAGCCCTAGAACGAAATATAAGAGATAATACCTGTCTCTTATACACATCTGACGCTGCCGACGAAGAG
>CAJXUM010001412.1 GCA_913060855.1 uncultured Lewinella sp.
CACTATCCTCTTCGTCGGCAGCGTCAGATGTGTATAAGAGACAGTGATTAAAGGGGGAGTCCTTGCAGCACACTAGGCATTCACTTATCTTGCATTTCAAAGAAAATCCTTCTATGACAATTTTGTGGTCAGAGAACTAGAAAAAGAAATATGAACTACGCTCGCCTGGTACTTTTAGGGTGCCTGCTATGTCCTTTTTTTATGCTCGCCCAGCAGTTTGTCCCCTCTCAATTAGATACTGATCAGTTGGAAGATCAATTCTTGGCTTTAGTAAATGACTATCGAGTGGAAAGGGGATGGCCGATGTTAATTAAGAACCCGATTTTGAGTCTGGCCGCCAATGACCAGGTGAGATACATCAAAGCTGTAAAAAAACTAACCCATGATCAGCTATTTACTGGAAAGGAAACAGCGCAAAATCGAGTGAGTAGCCATAATGGCGTATTTCAAGGGATTGTTGAAAACCTGGCATTTGTCCCATTTCAATTGGATTATCCCACACAAGCTCAAGCTATCTTTACTGCCTTCAAAAATAAGCCTGAGCATTGGAAGAATTTAAGTAATCCACTATTCAAGTTTTCTGGTTTACGATTTGCCAATGATAATCCGGCCAATGGTATGTATGTCGTGCAAGTATTAGCCGGTCAAGCATTCGATGGGCTAGCAGGTGTGGAAATCATAGAGGATGCTCACCAAATAGAAGCCTTCGAAGCAGCAGCTTGCCAAAGCGTCACAAACAACCCCTACATCGCGGCCGACCTCCCTTTACACCTTCGACTTTTTGGTAGTTCCATCTATTTAGAATATCACGACAAAGCTGTTTTACAAGAAATCATCGCTCAACCTGGCGATGCATTGGCCATCGATATTATTCATCGTGATCAATTTCGTTGTGAGGAAGAAAATAACTTTTACCCTAGCGAAGTGCATGATGGGGCAATGTTACAACCTATTCCATACGAAGCACTTTACCAAAGCAATCAACATCCTGATAGCAACCGACTATACACCTATTTGGGTAAAATCCCGGAAGTCCTAAAAAAGGAAGCGATCCAATTGAATGTGATAGCTATTAATCAGGATAAAGCCTGCGTTAATAATTATCCGATTGGGATTCCTTTTGGGAATTTACCCTTGTTCCGTATCAACCCCATCTGGGCCTTGGAAACACTCAAGGGGGTAGATCCCGTCCAAATAGCGGCCGTTGGTTATCTCGATCCCAACTTAGAGAAAGTGACACATTTAGAGGAAAAACTAGTGCTGCAATTTGACAAAAGCAGTATACAGTTTGCGGATGATCAATGGGAGAAAGTGCACCAATTCGTAAGCGCACAATTACCACAAATTGACTCCATCCAGGTCTTGGCTTACAGTTCTGTAGAGGGGAATACAGCGGGTAACCTTGTTTTACAACAGCAACGAGCTGACACCATCAAGCAGGCTCTTCTTTCACTCGGTCTAGCTCCCCATAAAATAAGCGCAACCGCCGCTGAAAACTGGCCCCTATTCTATCAACAAATTCTAGGAACAGCATGGTCCAAGTTCGAAAAGTTAGCGCAATCGACTATTAAACAACAGCTGGAAAATCCTCAAACCGCACAACAATTGGCTCCTCAGCTCGCCGCCCAACGAGAAGCCAAAGTCATCATATATTATCGCCAGGAACGCAATGAAGCCTTCACGCCCTATCAACTAGCGAAATCCACACCGCAAGCCTTAGCCATGCTAAAGGACTTACAAGCAGCAATTAATAGCGAACAGACAACAAAAGCGCTGGAATTACAAGCCGATTTAATCCGTGCTTTCCTAGCGTTTGACTTGAACTTATCAGATATTACTAATATTCACATTCCGCTTCGAAAGGCCAATATAGCCTTACTCAGTAATGCGCTGGCGTTGGATTTGTTTTTCAAAAAGCATATTCGCACCGACCAGGAATACCTAGACAAGGTCCAAGCCATTTATAAATTAGCTCCTAATTACTTCCCCCTTCAGTTTAATTACCTAGGTTTTGCCGCCCGCTATTTTTACCAAAAAAAACAACCCCTCGATGCAACAGCAAACCTAAGTGAAAAAATACTGCAATTATATGAGCATGACAGCTATCAAATTGAATACCAAGCTATCGACAAAGCCCTGGATCGACTGATGATCAACTTTCACTTGGCAGCCGTGGATTATCACTTTCAGCAGCGGGATTATGACCAAAGGACGGCATCTATGCTGGCCATACAGGATTACTTCTCAGAAAAAGAAATGAGTGAAGCAGAAGTCTTGGCATTGACCCGTTTCTTCAATCGCAACTACTATCTCGACTGGTCCATTGCCACTATGCAACCCTATTTAGAGGAGGAAAATGCCTCTGACAATTTGTTTTTCACCTATCTCCAAACCTATACTTTTTGGAAGGAAGGAAAAAGAGGAGAAGCCTATTATCTGTCTCTTATACACATCTCCGAGCCCACGAGACCGAGGCTGATCTCG
>CAJXUM010001413.1 GCA_913060855.1 uncultured Lewinella sp.
ATCAGCCTCGGTCTCGTGGGCTCGGAGATGTGTATAAGAGACAGATGTAGCATTGTTCTATAAAGTGAAGTTGTTTAAGAATCATTATTCAGTCAAACCAACTGCTAGTATGAAAAAAACGTACACACTCATCGTTATCGGACTAGGAATGGCGTTTCTTACGGGAGCCTTTACTAGTCGCTATTTCATCCCGACCATCAGCCAGGCCGATGCCTTATCTGCTGCCAATATAATGGGGCTGAGCATGACCGAAGCCGAAGTCGATTCCTTGCTACCGCGTCTAGAACGAGTTCGGGGAAGTTTTACTGCTCTAAGAGAAAAGGAAATTCCCAATGCTCTCAGTCCAGCTCTGGTATTCAATCCGATCCCTCCTGGATATGAGATCCCTAGCGGTGCTTCCAAGGTGCAATTCGCTGCCCCAAAAAAGAGCAAAAGACCTAAAGATATTTCTCAATTGGCATTTTACAGCATCTTGGAACTAGCCGAGCTCATCCGGACCAAACAAATAAGTTCAAC
Organism: uncultured Lewinella sp.; assembly: GCA_913060855.1. Lineage (GTDB taxonomy): Bacteria > Bacteroidota > Bacteroidia > Chitinophagales > Saprospiraceae > DT-111. The sequence continues at coordinate 517 of CAJXUM010001413.1, forward strand.
AGAACTCACCCAGTTTTTCATTGCACGATTAAAGCAACACGATCCTACGCTTCATTGCGTCATTAGCTTGACCGAAGAACTCGCTCTCAAACAAGCCAAAAAGGCCGATGCAGAAATAGCCAAAGGAAACTACCGAGGCCCGCTACATGGCATTCCCTATGGCGCCAAAGATTTACTTGCTACGAAACAATATAAGACGACCTGGGGCGCAATGCCCTACAAGGAACAAAGTTTTGATTATGATGCTACAGTTGTACAAAAACTAGAGGAAGCTGGAGCTATTTTAGTCGCCAAGCTTAGCATGGGGGCGCTAGCAATGGGTGATGTTTGGTTTGGAGAAAAAACCAGAAATCCATGGGATGTCAGTCGCGGTTCAAGCGGCTCCTCTGCGGGCTCTGCTTCAGCTGTTGCGGCGGGTTTATTGCCCTTTGCGATTGGTACAGAGACCTTGGGCTCTATTGTTTCTCCTTCGACGATTTGTGGTACGACAGGACTCCGACCTACCTATGGCCGAGTAAGTCGACATGGAGCGATGGCCTTATCTTGGTCGATGGATAAAATTGGCCCTCTTTGTCGATCAGCAGCGGATTGTGCAGCTGTTTTCCAGGCCATTTATGGTCTAGATGGCAAAGACAATTCCTTGATCGAAGCGCCATTCAATTACAGCAAGGGCTTAGCCAATCCGAAAATGCTAAAAGTAGGCTATTTAAAATCGTCTTTTGAAGGCAACTACCCTTTCAAATCTCAAGATTCCTTAGCACTCCTGTCTCTGCGAGAGCAGGGCTATGAATTGATCCCAATCGAGCTACCCGAAATGCCCGATATTGGATTTATTTTATCGGCCGAGGCAGCTGCCGCTTTTGACGGATTGACGAGAAGCGGAAAAGATGACCAATTGGTTAGACAGACTAGAAACGCATGGCCCACGACCTTCCGTGCTGCCCGTTTCATTCCTGCTGTTGAATACATCCAAGCCAATCGTCTCCGTAGCCAGCTCATCGCGGATATGGCAAAGGTATTTGAAGAAGTAGATGTCTATGTACATCCTTCCTGGGCGAGTCCTAGTCTACGTATTACTAACTATACGGGCCATCCTTGTGTAGTGGTACCTAATGGCTTCAGAGAAGGCCGTCCGACTAGTATTACCTTCACCGGAAAGCTTTTTGAGGAAGGGCAAGTTTTGGCTATTGCAGCGGCATTTCAAGAAGCTACCGAATGGGATGAAAAGCATCCTGATTTGGATAATTGATTATTGTTTTTATTAGACTTCAGAAGTTTCCTCAGTCACATCCTGGGAAACTTCTGAAGTCTACCTAGACAAGTCCAGGAAAACTTCTCAAATCTACACTATTCTATACTCATTATTCTATAGCTCGATGAGCTTTTTTGTGGTCATAGAAGGTATGCTATTTCAAATACACGACGACCAGTCCAAAAAATCTCCGGCCATATAACTCATCATTCATACTGCTGGGCGGATATATTTTCAAGTGATCAATTTGGTCTGACTTTATCGTATTTCCTAAGTCTTTTAAGGGTGTTTGTCTTCCTTCCTTCCCGCCGACGGTGAAGCCCAGTCCCATCCATTCATGAAATTTAAGTTGGTTCAATCCCGCTAAGGTTTCTTCTGAAACCTCTTCAATCGTTACCGCCGCTGATCCCTTTTGGATTTTATATTCAGTTTTTCCACCGAATAATTGCTGCCAATCTACCGGTAATTCCAAATACAGGTTGACACTAAAAGTGTGTCCTGCGGCGGTTTCGGCATGAAAAGACAGCCCGCCTCCTGGTTCTATTAGCGCAATCTCATTTTGTAAATCGAGCCAGGACAAATTCTCTTTGGTTGGCACCTTTTCTACCTTACCATTATTAAAGAGCGGGTGATTAGGTATCCGAGCGCGAATAATAGGTGAAGATCTGTCTCTTATACACATCTGACGCTGCCGACGAAGAGGATAGTGTAGA
>CAJXUM010001414.1 GCA_913060855.1 uncultured Lewinella sp.
CGAGATCAGCCTCGGTCTCGTGGGCTCGGAGATGTGTATAAGAGACAGCCGTAAATTCCCTAGAAAACTTAGCTCGTCCTTGTGTAAGGGAACGCAAGGTGGAAGAATACTGATAGAGTTCTGCAACCGGTACTTTGGCAATAATCTTCTTATAATGCCCTTCAGAATCCATGCCTTGTGGTAATGCCCGTCGAGTATTAAGGTCTCCCATCACATCACCAAGGACGTCATCGGAGCATAAGACTTCCAATCGATAGATAGGCTCCAATAGTTTAGGGCCGGCGTCCACAAATGCATTCTTAAACGCTTGACTGGATGCCAGCATAAAGGCCATGTCATTCGAATCGACGGCATGCATTTTTCCATCATAAATACAAACCCTTATATCCTGACAGTAAGAACCCGTGAGTGGGCCTTCTTCCATTTTTTGTAGAATCCCCTTCTTAATAGCGTTGGAGTAATTACCATCAATTGATCCTCCAACTATACACCAATAATAAACAAGCTTTCCACCCCAAGGAAGTTCCTCGATTTCGGTTTTCCTGACATTCAAATCACTCGGATCGGCCATGCCTTCAACATAGGGCTCAATACGCATGTGTACCTCGGCAAACTGCCCCGAGCCTCCCGATTGTTTCTTATGCCGATATTGTGAATTGGCTACTTTGGTGATGGTCTCTCTATAAGCGATTTTAGGCTTGATGAAGTCCATCTTTATATTATTGACCTTTTCAATACGGTATTTGATCAAGTCAAGATGCAGTTGTCCTTGGCCATGTAGTAAGGTTTGTTTGAGTGCCTTGGACTGTTCGATGATTAATGTTGGATCTTCCAACTCAATCTGATGTAACGCTTTCATTAGTTTCTCCATCTCATTCTTGCTAGGAGGAGACACGGCAACTCTAATTCTGGGAGCCGGAAAGTGTATCGGATCGATTTGGTGCTCCTCCCCTTTGATAGTGAGGGTCGTATTGGTACTAGCGTCTTTTAGTTTCACGGTCACACCGATATCCCCGGCATGTAAAACATTAGTACTCGTTCGATCCTTTCCATTGGCTAAAAAGATTTGTCCGAATCGCTCTGCATTGCGATTAACTGGATTGACAAGTTCATCACCCGCCTTTAAAGAACCACTGTATACTTTGAAATAGGATACATTTCCGACTTTGGGTTCAGATAGGGTTTTGAAAATGAACATAGTGGTAATTCCATCTTTTTCGCAGGCTAATTTACTGCCATCGATCAGGTCAGCAGGGGGACGATCGGCAGGGGAAGGGCAGACATCATTGATGAAGCCCATAATCCGTCCACTTCCCATATTGTCAACAGCGGAACAAATAAAGACGGGATAGATCTCCTGTGTAGCGATGGCCAGGCGAAGTCCTTCCGTTAATTCTTCTTCAGTCAAAGAACCATCTTCAAAATATTTTTCCATCAGCTCCTCATCATTCTCCGCCGCTGCCTCAACGAGCGCATTGTGTAGCTCTTGGGCTTGTTCCATATGCTCGAGGGGAATATCCTGTTTTTCCGGTTTGCCACCATCGGGAGGGAAGACATACATGGTCATGCGTAAGGCATCGATAATCTTATTGAAACCAGTGCCTTCATTGGCTGGAAATTGGATAGGCAACACTTTATGCCCAAATCTTTCTTTTGCTTGTTCTAGGGTAGACTCATAGTCAGCCTTTTCGTGATCCATTTGATTGATAACGAAAAGAGCCGGTGTTTTATATTTTTCAATATATTCCCAAATCAACTCTGTACCAACTTCGACACCACTTTTAGCATTCAATAACATAACGCCTGTATCCGCTACTTTTAGAGAAGAAATTATTTCTCCGACAAAATCATCAAAACCAGGTGTATCGAGGATATTTATTTTAGAATCTTTCCAGCTAGCATGCAGCAATGTACTGAAGATAGAATTACCTCTTTCCTTTTCAATATTGGTATGATCTGAAACGGTGTTGCCATCCTCGACAGTCCCTCTCCTAGAGATTTCCTTTGCTTCAAAAATCATCGTTTCCGCAAAGGTTGTTTTCCCACTGCCAGGATGGCCCAACAAGGCCACATTTCTAATGTCTTTGGTGTCGAAACTCATACATAAGGTTTTAGATGATTGAAATAAATAGCACCCCGCAGAATAAGAGGTGGGTAGAGTCGATTTCTATAGAATAAAAACTACTATTTTATCGATGTAATGGAATGAAATTAGGAAAATAAAACGTAAGAACAAAATAAATTCTGAATTATAAGGCAGGGAGTTCTTTTGTGAAGGAAGGCTGCTGAGGAGAGGATGAATAAAGGAAATAAAAGTAAATAGCTATGGGGGATAGAACCTGTTTATTGACTTGTTGTAAACAGTTTATCCGGGCTGCAAAAATTCAATATCATTCGTGCTAATTTTGGTTCCGATTACTTACCTTTATCTGTCTCTTATACACATCTCCGAGCCCACGAGACCGAGGCTGATCTCG
>CAJXUM010001415.1 GCA_913060855.1 uncultured Lewinella sp.
CGAGATCAGCCTCGGTCTCGTGGGCTCGGAGATGTGTATAAGAGACAGTTCTAATGGGAGAAGACAATGCAGCTACCGGGTATTTGAATACCGCCACGTACCAAGCACTCTATGCTGAATTTAGTCCCGTTATTGTGGAGTCAATGGATAAATTCAATGCACAAAAGTATTGGGCAGATGCCATCAATACCTACAATAAAATTCCTTTCATTGAAAAAGTAAATCCAGACTTGGCCGACTATGTAACGCAACAGGCACTAACTGGACTTTTCTCAATGGTAGAAAAGAAAGAAAAGGATATCCGTGTGAATGTGAATTCTCGTTCTTCAGATTTGTTGAAGAAGGTATTTGCTAAGCAGGATAATAAATAATCCTCTTCTCGCCCGCTTCGGAAGTGGACTGTCCATTTGGCATTCCACTTCCGAAGTCTTCCCACAAAGTCTTTGTATCTTTAGCCAATGGCAAACTGGCGTCCATACATCAATGGCTTCAAAGCATACCTTTTACTTGAGCGTTCGCTATCTGAAAATACGATCGACGCTTATCTCAGGGATGTCGGTAAATTAGCTGAATTCTTGGCGCTAGCCGAGTACGACCTAAGTCCAGAAAAACTAACAGTTGATCACCTATCGAAATTCCTCCATTCCCTCAATGATTTGGGACTAGGCGCTCGCTCACAAGCCCGCCTTCTTTCTGCTATTAAGACCTTCTATAAGTATTTATTGATGGAGGATATGATTCAAATAGATCCTACTAGTTTATTAGAAGGGCCACGCCTCCCACGCAAAATTCCAGAAGTCTTAGCCTACGAGGAGATCCAGAATATGATTGCCGCCATCGATTTGAGTGAGGCTCATGGCGTGCGGAATCGTGCGATGTTGGAGACCTTATATGCCTGTGGATTGCGGGTGAGTGAGCTGACCGATCTCCGAATGAGTAATTTATACCTCGATATCGGCTTTGTGAAAGTACTAGGGAAAGGGAATAAGGAACGGATTGTACCGATTGGGGAAGAAGCGGTAAAGCATATTGGCTTATATATTGAAGGGGTGCGCCGTCGCATGATGAATATCGACCCAGAGCATAGTAATTTCCTATTTCTCAGTCGCCGAGGAAGACAACTCAGTCGGGTCATGGTATTTATGATCGTCAAAGAATGTGCAAAGTTGGCGGGAATTGAGAAGAATGTAAGTCCACATACTTTTCGACACTCCTTTGCGACACACCTCATTGAAGGTGGCGCAGACTTGAAGGCTGTACAAGATATGCTCGGGCACGAATCTATTTTGACCACCGAAATTTACACCCACCTCGACAACGATTATTTAAGAGAAACCATCCTAAGTTACCATCCACGTAATATCCAAAAGTCGTAGTAGAGCCACCATTAGAATCATTCAGGCTGTTGTAAAAGTGTTGGAGAAAGTTTTTGTTTTGCTATCTTACTCCCCACCATTTAGGACAATATTCGATGAAACCTTCAACAACTACTGGCTACCCTTCTCGACCTTACGCCTGGTACGTAGTAAGCGTACTTACTATCGCGTACATCTCTTCTTTTATAGATCGACAGATACTTTCTTTACTGGTAGAACCCATCAAAGCTGATTTTGATATTTCTGATACGCAAATGAGCTTGCTCATTGGGATGAGCTTTGCCTTGTTTTACACATTAATGGGCCTCCCCATTGGCCGTTTGGTAGATAGTAAAAACCGACGCAATATTATCGCCGGCGGTATTGCTATTTGGAGTGTGATGACAGCGGCTGGCGGTTTAGTCAAGAACTTCTGGTCTTTCTTTGCGGCTCGGGTAGGGGTGGGGATTGGCGAAGCAGCCCTAAGCCCTGCGGCCTATTCCATTATTAGCGATTACTTCCCCAAAAATAAGCGAGCTACGGCCATTGGTTTTTATAGTATGGGGATTTTTATTGGCGCGAGTATGGCTTATCTATTGGGGGGCTGGATTATTGGCTATACTGAAGCCTATGAGGTGATCCAGCTACCATTGGTTGGAGCGGTGAAACCTTGGCAGTTGGTTTTTGTCTTATTAGGCATACCCGGCTTGCTTATTGCTTTGTTGCTTTTTACCGTAAAAGAACCGGTACGGCGAACACTCAACGGTGAAATCAAAACGCAAGCCCAGGAGCCGATTCCATTTGCTGTCCTATGGGCCCATTTCAAGTCGCACGGCACTACCTATTTATATTTGAATCTCGGCATCGGCATTTGGTCGATCTTGACCTATGGTAGTGGGGCTTGGGAACCTGCCTTTTTGATGCGAACCTTTGGTTATAGTATTCAAGAAGCCGGGGTGACGATGGGCGTGATGTTATTGGTTTTTTCTACGGCAGGTGTGTTTTTTGGTGGCTGGGTGGCCGATCGTTTTATGAAAAAAGGACAAACGGACGCTAAAATCCGTGTAATCCTTTGGAGCTGTCTCTTATACACATCTCCGAGCCCACGAGACCG
>CAJXUM010001416.1 GCA_913060855.1 uncultured Lewinella sp.
TACACTATCCTCTTCGTCGGCAGCGTCAGATGTGTATAAGAGACAGGTATTGATTTGTAAAGAGGACTGATAACTAGAAGTGTCTGATGTAGGGCCTTTATATCTGTTTTGTCTTTTAGAATTTCTTCTGCCTCTGATCTGGCTGTGATGGCCAAATCTAAATCTGCTATTGCATTGATTACAGTATCCGTTCTTATTAAAAGAGAAGTATTTGTAAACCCTTTTTCATCTGCGGCTTCAGGTACTGGCCGAGTTGGTAAAATAAAGGCTGTGGTAAAATCAGCCAGGTCAGCAGCCTGTACTTTCTCCAAAATTTGTTCAGCAGTAGCTTCAGTTCCCAGTGCTTCGACTTCCGCTTTTGCAGCTTCAATTTTTTCTAGTTTCTTGAATAGCCTGCCTACCGCAGCATAAAAATCCTGCTGAGTGGCATGAGTCCTAGCGATAGGCATCTTGGCAAACAATTTCTTAATCTCCGAGGCTCGAGCAGCATTCGATAAACCATCTGCTACCGCCTGGTCTACGTCCTTATCCAAAATACGGATGAAGTCTGTTTCTAATTCAGCATCGATATTGGTAAAATCGACTGACCTAGAGCTTGTTATAGTCGTATGTACCCAAGGGTAGTAGGCTGCACCAAAACCTAGGAAGTTATTACCTATACCTTTTCTAAATACATTTATTACATCATCTGATGCGCCAATTTTTCGTTCTTTGAACCCATTAAGTACATCTAAGATAGCTACCCGATTTCGCATATCTTGTCCACAGTGGATCAACATTTCCTGCTGGAGGGAGAAACAGTCTCCTTGTTTCAATAAAACAGCATCTGGAATAACAAGCATAGTCGGCTCAGGATAATTCTTGAGAGCCGTTATCCCGACTAGTACTGTCTCGCCTTCATCATTTACAACCTCGCCTGAAAAATCGCTTTTGGCTTTAGTGGCAAAGTAATCGCCAATTGATACAATGTAGCAATCCGAACCACCATTAGCAAAAAAAGACTTCAGGCAGTTGAACATGAAGAACTGTGTCTCGGCTTTTACAGTCAGTTTATAAATGTTATTCTTGTTCTCAGCTGGAGCGATGGTATAGGTTATTTTAGGACCTTCTCCAAAATACATGAGGTATTCCCCAAAAGAGGAAATCCTTGTGGGAACATTCGTGATATCCTTTTTATCTCTTATCGCCTTCTCGGTGTACCCTATAAAAGCAGGAACTGCGGTGGCAACGGGTACCACCGAGTTGGGAAAGGCGCTTTTTTCTTCGATAAAAACACCTGGAGTTCTAGGAGTCTTAGCCATATTGATTGGGTTTTAATGATTATAAATACACGTATATGTCGGAGTATACGTGGCTGAGTTCTTTTACTGACTCCACAAAATCATTCTCATCTGTCTCTTCTGTTTCAACTATTTCGGGTATAATTTGCTGTGAATTAGCATAGGGTAGATTCACCTTGGTTTCCTTGTTATCGCCGTCTATGAATGATAAATGCATAAATTCAGTAGGACGTTCTTTAAGGGCCATCTCCTCCGTTAATTCCAGAAGTGTTGCCTTATCTCCATTACTTAGTTCCTTATTATTTTGCTCGATGGGTTGGACTAAAGGAATTTCTTCTGCATCTCCATTAAGCTGATTAGCACTCCCTTTATTAATACGGAGAGTAGTTATGTCTATCTCGCTTTTATTGATGATATAATATCGCCAGCTTGTCTTTCGTGCTTGAAAACTTATCTCATACTGTTCAAAGCTTTCAGTCTGTGGCATTATTTCGATCATTCCAAAAGTTGAAAGCATTATATTATCTGGCATGACGCCGAAATTGATACTGTCTTCACCTTCTATATCCAATTCATATTTCCCCCAAGCTGACTTAGTGAAATCGAGTTGCAAAACAGGAGCTTTTCCCTCTGGTGAGGTTTCCATAGGTATAAATTGCCAGTCAGCTACTTGATCTTGATCCACCGCATTTTGTCCTAGGCCTTTAAGGGTAAACTGCGCTTTCTCAGTATTCTTTGGTAACAGATGCTGATAAAATAGTGGATGAAAAAGCAACCCATCTTGTTCGCTGACAAAGGCCGCTTTCTGCAATCGTTTTGTGGAGAGACCTGCTTCTTGCTCAAGGCCAATATTAGAAAAATAATACTTCTTCCCTTCCTGTCCTAGCAAGGGTAAGTCTGTATAATTGATAAAAGATGGGTCTTGTGTTTTGAGTAAAAAACAAAGATTATGCAAACTACTAAGGCTAGTAGTCATTAACGCTCCTTCTTCCAATCCAGAGTAAATGGTAATTCCCTCTGCATGGTTTTGCAAACGCAAATCATATTGCCGCATAAGTTGCTGTGTATAGGGCGTTGGCTCTATAGTAAAACCACGCAACACACCATCTGCGAAGTAGTCATGTTTCACATCAATACCTGTCTCTTATACACATCTCCGAGCCCACGAGACCGAGGCTGATCT
>CAJXUM010001417.1 GCA_913060855.1 uncultured Lewinella sp.
ATTGTGCGAGTAAAGCCGCCGTGGTTTCGCTTGTTAAGCAAATGGCGCTGGATTATGGCCCAGCTATCCGCGTAAATGCCATCTGCCCGGGTCCCGTAGATACACCTATGATCTGGGATAGCGCCAAAGCCTTCCCTGAGCCCGATAAAATTGTCGAGCAAGTAGCCAATGATACCTTGATGAAGCGCCTCGGTACTCCTGAGGATATAGCGGAATTAGCCTTGTTCTTGGTGTCCGCTAAATCCTCCTGGATGACGGGTGTAGCGGTGACGATCGATGGGGGCATTATGGCTAGTCGATAGGCCAAAGTGGGCATGATCTATGGTAGATCACCTTATTTGTCACCCAACTGTTTTATCTTAAACCGTTCGATCTCAGCAGGGGTATGTTCCTTTTCCATAATAGCTTCCATTTTTGCTATTATATCTGGATAATCAGCTGCTATATCTCTTTCTTCTCTGAGATCTGTCTCTAAGTTATAGAGTGCCAATTTCATGTTTCCCTTAAAAATATTGGCACGAATTCCCTTCCATTTGCCCATCCGAATGGCCTGCTGGCCCTGGTAACTCGGGAATTCCCAATACAAGAATTCGTGTTGTTTTTGTGTTGTAGCGGACTCTCCTATTAAAGTCGGTAGAAAACTCAGGCCATCCAATCCTTCAGGTTCTTTAACGCCCAACAATTCGCAGAAAGTGGGTATAACGTCCCAAAAGGCAGAAATATGGTCACTTCTGCTGTTTTCCTTAATGCGATTAGGCCAAGCCGCAATCATGGGAACTCTAATCCCTCCCTCATAAGTAAAACCTTTGGTCCTGCCGTAGGCATTAGAAAAAGGCTTAGCACTATCAAAGTATTCGGCATCTACACCTCCCAAATAGGTAGGGCCATTATCGCTTGAAAAAATAATCAAAGTATTTTCATAAAGCCCTAAGGACTTCAATTGGGCAACAATCTCTCCGACCTGATCATCGAGATAAGAAATCATCCCTGCATATGCTGCATTGGGATAGCGGTTTGGGAAGTAGCTTTTTTTACCATCATAGGGTGTCTCATCTCCAAATAACTTCACATATTTTTCGACATATTGATGAGGTACCTGCAAGGGTAGATGGGGTAAAGGGGAGGCATAATACATGAAGAAGGGTTGCTCCTTATTGTCATCGATAAATTGCAAAACCTCTGACTGCATTTTTGCAGGCGCATAGTCTTTTTGCTCCCATTTCTGATAGTTCTTCAGGTCTAAGGGATCAGCTTCTTCTGCTAATCTATTATCTTTTCCCGGGGATATCAGTTCATTATCCAACCAATCTTTCTCTTCATTTTTCCACAGGTGTTTGGGGTATAGCTGGTGGGCTTGACGCTGGCAGTTATAGCCATAAAAAAAGTCAAATCCATTTTTAGTGGGAATCCCATCTGTGAGTGGTGCGCCTAAGCCCCACTTTCCTACAATTCCTGTTGTATAACCCGCCCCTTGCATCACTTCTCCCAGGGTCGTTGTACTTTGTAAGATTGGGCGCTGTCCTTCCAGGTTTGGATCGTAAACTGCTTTTTCAAAATCCCAAACCTCTCCCCGCTCTCGCCATTCATCGTTTCCTCTAATATGAGCATGTCCGGCATGTTTTCCCGTCATTAGCATATACCTGGAGGGGGCACATACAGGGGCTCCAGCATAGTGTTGGGTAAATAGCATCCCAGACTTGGCCAGTGCATCAATATTGGGGGTTTGAATTTTCTGTTGGCCATAAGCCCCTAGTTCTCCGTATCCCAAGTCATCTGCCAAAATGTAGATGATATTGGGCTGCGTCGCATTGGAGGAACTTTTCGTTGTTTTTTTATGGGTACTACAAGCGTAGAGTAGTATCAGTAAGCCAGTCAATACCACCTTCCAATTCGGTTTTTTCATTAGTCCTTTTTTAGATACTTCTTTACACCATTCGCTAACATCAGTCGAAATCAACCTGCCCATATTACTAGACATTTAGAAGACAGGTGACAGAAAATAGACGGCTGAACTGGGGCTTCTGCCTTGTATCTAGCCAATCTCTCTTCTGTCTTCTCTCTTCTGTCTTCTCTCTTCTGTCTTCTGGCCGCTCCTACCCTACTCCCAACCTGGGTTTTGCTCCAACTTCGGATTCAAGACAATTTGATCCGAAGGAATTGGCTCCAGGTAATAATGTGCTGGAACGCCAGGTGGCGGGCCCCAAGGAGAAATATAGCCTTCTGCGGCGCCTCCTTGAATAGGTAATTTGTTACCGTAATCTTCATTTTTGACCCAACGCCCTAATTTTTCCTCTGCGCCATATTCCACTAGTTTCTTCCAGCGTTTTATGTCAAAAACACGTCCCAAACCCTCGGCCAGGAACTCTACTCCTCTTTCTCTGCGGATTTCCCATAAGGCAGGCTCCACATCCGCATCACGGGTAGGCTGTCTCTTATACACATCTGACGCTGCCGACGAAGAG
>CAJXUM010001418.1 GCA_913060855.1 uncultured Lewinella sp.
TACACTATCCTCTTCGTCGGCAGCGTCAGATGTGTATAAGAGACAGGATCTACACAAACAGCATGACACCAATTAACTTATTTGTTTTTATATTGATATGCACAGTCATACATCGTTAAATTGCGCTAACATAAAGGCACAAAAACCTCATTGTATGGCTATTACTTGAAGACATAAAAAGGATGACACCAAAGTGCCATCCTTTCCCCTCAACTAAGAGGATTCGCGCAGATAGATGCTGACGAACAGGTCAATGACCGCCAGCACAACATATGACTCCATGCAGAGAGCAGCTATCCATTGGAATAATTACTCAATCATTGTGAAGTGATTTATAAAGTGCAACTGAGAGCAACGCGAAAGGTTGAATAACTTGGGAGATGACTAAATAGAATAAAAAAAACCAGCTCACCGGGAATGAGCTGGTTTAGGGTGGAGTGAACCATGAATCAAATAGTTCATCTCAAGCTTAATAATTTAAACGAGAAATTTCTGTGAAATTATTAGCGTAAATCCAAAAGCAGAATAATTGGTCGGGACAGAAGGATTTACGTCTTTTCTCCGTCTAACTTACATCTTAGATTTCAATTATTTATCAACACCTTAAAATAGGTTTGGCACTTAATTGGCACTAAAAAAAACAACCTACGTGAAAACCTACTGTCTACATTGAGGATATCCAAAATTTGCGAGTATCAAATCAAATGGCCTCATATATAGTGACCTTTGAGAAAGCTTCTGCGAATAATTCTTGTAGTTCTTGTGGAGGTACAATCAAAAAAGTAACAGCTATCGTCACAAATGCTTCAATTCTGTCTAAATTATTCCCAAATACTACACCTGGCCTAAATATCCTAATTACTTCGTTTATGGCATTGATTTCCAGCTCTTCAAGTTCAACTTCCAATCTATGTGCAAACTTATTCCTGACTTGATTTAACTTCTTGATACCTAGCTTGATTGCTGAAACCGCACTTCCGGAAGATGGAAGTAGTGCTACTTTTTGTGCAAATGTCAGCTTAATATCATCGATATTTTCAATCGTTAAGTTTTGTTGGAGGTAAATCGTTAGATAATGCTCCACAACTATATGTGCTTTCAAAACACGTCCTATAGCATCATGGTCTTGCTTCATGATCGAGATAAACTTTTTATTCTCATCGTTAAAGTGTTGATCTATTTCTTCCCACATAGGACGCAACACATCGACGGCATATTCTAGTCCCTCAATTTCTCTCATAAGAATTTATCTTCCCTGTAAAAGTAAAATTGATTCCGGTAGCCTGCAAGGCACACTCCAAATTTATTTCTTTGACTTAGATATCGCCTGTAATGATTGATTGATAGTAGTTAGTGTCTTATTGATTCTGGCGAAAATAGTGTCGTTGGTACCTGTCATTGCGTCTGAAAGATTCTGCCTGACGCTATGTCTTGCAGACATTCTCTTCATATGACGAATATCAAGAATTGAGACATCAATCCCCTCTTTTTGAATCTTTAGAGGTGACTTGTATTTATATTTGGCTGATATTTCTTTTCCATCGCCAATAATTGATGTAATTCCAGCATATTGTCCTCCGTCATACCTAAGTTCTTTTCCAGGAGCTAATACAGGAATGATAAATGACATGAAATCATCCTCAGATATGTCGTCTGAGGGCTTTTCAATTCCCCAGCAATGAACAGGAATTGGCTCAGAAAATTTTATATTTCTAGCAGCCCCATTTCCGTGATTACAAATCACAATATCAATTGCGCTACCAAAATCTGCAGGCTCGTAATAAACCAAAACTAGGGGACGCGACTGCTTTGAGAGTGCAAGGTATGCAGTAGCCACAGCTAAAAATGTCGCTAAGGGGCTTACTACATAAAAGATTAACTGGAGTGTGCTTGTTGAATCCATTCAGGCTCCTCACAAATGCTTTATATACTCAGTTACTTTTTTTAGCTACGTTTAAAATAACTCACAAATCTCGTTAGCCTGGATAACTTTCTGATAGTGATATCCATCTCATTGATGAGTCGTTCGTTCTTTTTATCCTTAGACCATTCGGCACGTAATCCAGACAAGATCCTCACGGTTACTGGTCTATAACGTTTAAATTTTTGCAGCTCAAAGGCTATCGCCACTTGAGAATCTAGCTTCATTGTAGAAGCATCTCTTTTTGAACCCACAAGTTCGGCTATTAGTTTATGGTAATTTTCGAACTCTGTTTGTAGCTGAGCGTCTCTACGAGTCGATACATATCTAAAAGCAGAGAAAGACAGTGTAGCCAGTGAGAGTAAAAACGTTGCCAGTGAAATGTAGATACCGATTTCAGAAATGTTTGAGGTTATCCAGTTAGTCACCTTTTTATCCGACTTCCCTGTAAATAACTACCAAGATAATTGTTTTCATTTCATGTGGCAATAATCCTGTCTCTTATACACATCTCCGAGCCCACGAGACCGAGGCTGATCTC
>CAJXUM010001419.1 GCA_913060855.1 uncultured Lewinella sp.
CAGCGTCAGATGTGTATAAGAGACAGTTCATGGAACGTTCATGAATTTTTCAAAGTAGGAAATCAAGTATTCTTATTCAGATTTAGAAGCGACGTAGGGGAAATGAGAACACAAAAGATTACGAGAACAGGTAAATTTGGCGGTGGAGGCGAAGTTAATTCGGATTATTCCAAACATTGGAAGGTTCATAAATTTTTCCAAATTGGAAATAAAACCTTTCATTATAGATTCAGAAATGATGTAGGAGAGGCGAAAGTTCATGAAGTGACTGACCAAGGTGGTGTTGGTAAACACATAGGAACCTATACTAACATAGGTATAAAATACGACATACATGAATTTTTCAAGCAAGACTGTAAAACTTTCCTTCTAATGTACAGGAGTGATATCCATTTTATGGACATTTACCTTGTAAAAGAAGATGGCAGTATTGGACAAAATGTTTATAGTGACTTCATGTTTCCTTCTCCAGATTTTATAGAAGTATATGGCGACCAAAAAAATGCATACCTCTTTAGTCAAAGTAATAACTTAAGTACAATTGGGGCAAGAGGTTTCAACTTGCAGCATATAGCTTTTACTGTACCCCCATCATTCAATCTCCAAGTAGAGCCGTTACGAGAACAATTGGTCGGTCTCCCCTCTGGCGACTGGGAATTATATCCCTACAGCGTTGGTAAAAAGCCATACATGCTCATAAGAGAAAGAGAACGGGGATCAATATATATATATACAATTGAGTAACAAAATAGCCATTAGTTTTTACTCCTTACTAAACTAAAAAAACTCTACACCATTCTCAAAATATAAAAGAAGCTAATTCTGTCAAGAGGGAAGCGATTTTGCAAATCTCAATTTTAGCCAAAAAAAATTCGGTTCACCACGCTTGGATGAACCGAATTTTTGCATTAATTTGCCACCTGTTTGTCACATTGTTTGTCACATTTTATAGAAACAGGGCGCAAAGCCAGTGATCCCGCTGGGGCTCGAACCCAGGACCCCTTGATTAAAAGTCAAGTGCTCTACCAACTGAGCTACGGAATCTTTTTAGAGTCGGAAGTTAGAATATAAAAATGGGAAAATCGAATCCAAGAAATGGATTTTTCATGATTCCCTTTTTTCTTTTTCAAACTTCGTACAACGCCTTTCGTCTAAGGCGATGCAAATATACAAGCAAATTATAAAAAACCAAGCGCTAGCTGGATTTTTTTAACGAAGAATTGAGTACCTATTGAACGTCAATATATTAGAGATAGTTCCCCTCGTGAAAACTTAGTTGGATGGGGGTTGCGATTCTTCAATGGCGGACCAGAAAATACCAAAATCTTCATAGTTGGGTATGACATGAGAGGCGCCGGCAGACAAAAGTACTTCCTTGTCGTGCTCTCGGCGGACCCCGACGAAGTCCATTCCGAGGTTGCGAGTCGTGGTGACATCCCAAATGGCATCGCCAATATAGATTACCTTCTCGATGCCACCGTGCGCGCGCTTTGCAGGTGTGACGACCGATTCAATGATGTTTTCTCGGGTCCAATGGCCATCGGCGCCGCTAAAGAAGATGGTGTCCAGCGAAATACCAACGTGTTGTAACTTGACGCGAGCTGGCCGTTCCCAGCCTCCGGTGGCAATTCCTAGCATGCAATCCTCTCGTTCTCTTAAATGATCAATGGTTTGGCGAGCACCTGGTACCTCTTTAAATTCTTCTGGTACATCTCGTCGTTTTTCCTCGATCTTGGCGACAAAATGTTCGCAAAAGGCTTCCATTTCAGATCGATCGGGTCGCCGCTGGAAATGTTGCTGGATCACGGCATCGAAAATGGTGGTATCAGAAACGGCGGGGTACTGCCGCCAATCTATGGTCGGAAAAGGAAGACCATATACTTCTTCATAGGTGTCTGCAAAACATTGGCTATCTACCTTATTAGAATACACCAAAGTACCATCGATATCAAATATGATTAGTTTCATTCTTCTTCATCTTCGGGTTTATCAAAATCGAAAGAGAGTTGAATCCCCTCCCCTTTCACGTCTTTGGACAAGTTTGAAATAGAGATGCCCAACAAGCGCACACTGGGTATCTCTTCTTGGTTTTGTAACATCAACTCATGTGCAACAGCTATGAGCTGTTTTAGATCACGAATTTCCCCAGAAAATGATTTACTCCGGGTGATTACTTTAAAATCCGGTGATTTGGCTTTGAGCGTTACGGTTCGGCCATAATTATCGGATTTTTCCATATAGCTAAAAACAACACCTGATAAGTAGGTGAGTTTTTCTTTCATGTCTTCCGTCTGTACAATATCTTCCCGATAAGTTCTTTCTGCCCCAATTGATTTTCGAATGCGATTGGGATTGACGGCTCGAGCATCTTCAGCCCGGACAATTCGGTAGTACTGGCGGCCTGCTTTCCCAAAACGCCTGTCTCTTATACACATCTGACGCTGCCGACGAAGAGGATAG
>CAJXUM010001420.1 GCA_913060855.1 uncultured Lewinella sp.
CGAGATCAGCCTCGGTCTCGTGGGCTCGGAGATGTGTATAAGAGACAGCCTTGATCTATACCGTATTGCGATCTAGGTTTTTGCTGATGTTGTATACGATCGCGATTATTGGGTCAACGGTATTCTTCCTCTCGATTACGCCTATGCCTTTTGTGCAGCAGTCTACTATAGCCCTTATTACTTCAGTTATTTGTTTGATCAATTTTGGGGTTTGGTCCTGGCGCCTGAAAGAATTGGAACAAGCCTATCGGACCAAAGCACTCTTCCATGGTATATTGGATGTATCCCAAAATGGGATTATTGCACTAGTGTCTTCTCGGACGGAAGAAGGAGATATCGAGGACTTTCATATCACACACATCAATAAGGCCACTTATGAACTCTTTCCTTTTTTAAAAGAACTAGAAGAGACCGAAAGTCTCAGTGCCTTGATTCCTCTTAGTTTTGGTGGAGGATGGTTTGATCAATTGGTAGATGTGGTAGAGCGGGGGAAAACCTTGCAAATGGAGGAGCATTATGTGATGCCAGGAGGAGCTAAATACTGGGTCAATATAATCATCTCTAAATTGAGTGATGGTCTGACCGTGACTTTGCAAGATATTTCAAAGCAGCGCATGTATGAAAAAGCATTAGGAGAGGCCAAAGCAATGGCTGAATCGGGAGCCAAAGCAAAAGCTAACTTTCTGGCGACGATGAGCCATGAAATTCGTACGCCGATGAACGGGGTTATAGGTATGGTCGATCTGTTAGACAATACCGAACTGACAGGGGAGCAGATAGAGCACCTGGAGATCATACGTACCAGTAGTGATAACCTCCTGGTAACGATCAATGATATATTAGATTTCTCTAAAATTGAATCGGGTAAGCTGGAATTAGAGCGAAGAGATTTTTCCCTGCGAAATTGTGTAGAGACCGCCTTGGATCAATTTGGAGAATCCGCTCGAATGAAGGAACTAGATCTATTTTATTATATCGAGCCTACCGTACCAGAGTTTATTAAAGGCGATGAGGTTCGGCTTTCACAAATCCTGGCCAATTTGGTGGCCAATGGAATAAAATTTACCGCAGAAGGAGAAATATTCGTGCATGTGAAGCTAGCGGAAGAGTTAGAGGAGCAAGCAGACAATATCGTTCCCATTCATTTTACCGTAGGAGATACTGGGATAGGCATTCCTGCCGACAAGATTCCATCCTTATTCACGGCATTTCAGCAAATGGATAATTCTAATACGCGGCAATTTGGAGGTACAGGCCTAGGCTTAGCGATCTGTTGCCGATTATGTAGGATCATGAAGGGTAGGGTATGGGCTGAAAGCACGGAAGGCGTCGGATCTAAGTTCCAATTTATCCTGCCATTAGAAAAAGGTGTTCCGGTAGATAAGCATGTCCCATTGGTGACGGAGGATGATATGTCGATGTTGATGGGTAAGAAGGCCCTTATTGTGGATGATAATGCAACGAATTTGATGATACTACAGGCCTTTGTAGAAGAACTAGGTATCTACCCAGAGCTTTGCAGTTCTCCAATAGATGCCTTAGAATGGGTGCAGAATCGCCCCTATGATCTGGTCATTACAGACTTTAATATGCCGGAAATGGATGGCCTGGGCTTGGCAGAAGCCATGCGAGAAACTTTTACTGGACCTATCTTACTATTGAGTTCTAGCCAGGTCCTTCCTATACAAAAAATCCGCAAGGTAGTCGATCAATATCATTTCAAACCCATCAGAAGGAAGCAACTGCGTTATATCGTATTAGAATTGCTTAAAATCAAAAGAGAGGATAAGAAATTATTGGACAAGCCTACCCGCCAAGTTTTGAAAGCAGATTTGGCCTTAGATATTCCCATCCGGATTTTATTAGCGGAAGACTATATTGTCAACCAGAAGATTGCCGTTCGGATGTTCAATAAATTAGGATATGAAATAGATATCGTAGAAAATGGCAAAGAAGCTGTTGAAAGAGTACAGCAAAGTGACTACGATCTAATATTTATGGATGTTCAAATGCCAGAAATGGATGGATTAGAAGCTACCCGCGTGATTCGTAAACTCTTACGGCACAACAGCCCGATGATTATTGCGATGACGGCCAATGCTATGCCAGAGGACCGAGAAAAATGCCTGGAGGCTGGAATGGACGACTATTTATCAAAACCCTTCAAGCCAAGAGAATTGCAGCAAATTCTCGAAAAATACAAACCCATACTGAAGAGTATTTAGCACGCGTTATGCCATGAGTCTTGGGCTTTGCAGACCTGCATTTAGTAGCGGAAAGGTCGTAATTAGACAGTCCCGTTTATGGGTAGGCCCGGATTTTGTTTTATCTTTATACTTTCCTGATTAACCAAAGGTAAGCCTAATGAAATCGAAGAATTAGTAGTAATTAAAAGTAATCGTGAAAGTTAACGAAAGAACTTATGTTCCATGGGACTCGCGTAAAACTTTAAGCGATTT
>CAJXUM010001421.1 GCA_913060855.1 uncultured Lewinella sp.
GATCAGCCTCGGTCTCGTGGGCTCGGAGATGTGTATAAGAGACAGCTACTATATTAGGAATCCACTGATCCTCAAATCCTAAATAAGAGAGTTGTAAGTCAATTCGTCCAATCGGAATATTCTCCAGTCTAAAATTCCCGTTCTCATCCGTCACTGTCCCCACCAAGGGATCTGTACCAGGTATGAGTACGCTTGCTCCAATCAGTGGTAATTTGCTGTCCACATCGATGATGGTTCCTCTCACGACCTGACTTGGTGATTGGCCAAAAACAAGGCTAGTAACTAGACTTAGTAATACAATAGTTGCAGTGATTTTCTGTCGCATCTGTTTATTTTTTGTGGTTCTTTTGTAGCGTTACAATAACTCGTGACTCTAGTTTCATTTGTACTATCACAAAATTAGGCCGAAGAAAAATGAACTGCATTGACTTAAGTTAAGAAGTGAATGGGTGAATGGATGAAGAAGAGAATCTGACAGTGGAATGGTAGGTTAGAGCAATTAAGAATAAAAAAATAGGTGCCTTCAATGGACTTTACTTCTCTATTGCTCGTAACTTTACACCTGATTTACTAGAAGTGTTTAGTTAGTGTTCATCGAGATAAATTCCTTAAAAACAAGCAAGCAATAAATTATGGAACAAAGACTCACCATCGTCGGACTTGGCGTGAAAGATTTACAAGTCTCCTCTCAATTCTATGAAGAAAAATTTGGCTGGAAAAAAATGAAATCCAGTAATGATGGCATCACTTTTTTTCAATTGAATGGCATACTTTTATCACTTTACCCCAACGATAAATTGGCAGAGGATGCTACCGTTAGTCCAGAAGGTCAGGGCTTCAAAGGCTTTACCCTCGCCTTCAATACCCGCACTAAGGAAGAAGTCGACACATTAATCTCAGAACTTGAAGCCAAAGGGGTTAAGATCGTCAAACGCCCCGAATCCGTTTTCTGGGGCGGCTACAGCAGCTATATTGCCGATCCTGATGATAACCTCTGGGAGATTGCTTTTAATCCTTACTTGCTATTGGACGAGGCGGGAAATGCGGTAGAGGAGTAGATTTTAGGGCTATTACAAATAGCATTTCCCCATCGGAATAGAACCAGCTGAGTCATTGTAAAGTATAAATACCCTATTTGCAAAACAGGTATATATACGGACTATTTCTACTGTCAAATAATCTACCTTTAAGGTTCACATCGAAAACTCAACGCAATGGAACAGCAACCAAAAACTACCTTCAACGGACTGGATACTTTTAAGCACGTCGTTGTGCTCATGTTGGAAAACCGCTCCTTTGATAATCTACTGGGCTTTCTCTACCAGGATGATAAATTTAAGATTCCGCCAGGAAAGACTTTTTCTGGATTAAATGACCCCGATTTAGGAGTTCCAATAACCCCTTATGGTGATGGTTACGCCGACCAACCGATCCTCGAACCGATCCCGGTCAAAAACAATGACTTCTCGCAGCCTTTCCCCGATCCAGGCGAGGTATACCAACATGTGAATACCCAACTCTATAATACCATTAAGCCAGAGAGCAATAAAGGAATTGATCAAACGGAAATGACCGCCCCCTACAATATCCCCAACCCGCTCCCGGAGCCGGATAAGCGGATGAAAGGCTTTGTCACCGATTACATCAATACCTTACAGGGACTATGGTATGAAAAAATTGGATCCAAGAAAAGATTGAGCAAAAAGAAACGTAAAAAGTTAGATAAAAAGTACGGTGCCTTCCAAAATCCGGGCATTGATCAATACGGCGTCATTATGCAATGCTTTACGCCAGAGCAGGTTCCAGTCCTAAGCACACTGGCTCGCGAGTTTGCTGTATTCGATCATTGGTTTTGTTCGGTCCCTAGTCAAACTTGGTGCAACAGGGCCTTTTGGCATGCAGGCACCTCCGGCGGGAAAGTAATCAACCCGACTGATGAGGCTAAACATAAAAAATGGAAGGGATTTAAGCAATGGCGAAAAGCCGTTTGGAAGCAACCTACCCTATTTGACCTATTCGAGAAGGCTAATATTACTCATCACCTATACGCCAATCCCTTTGTCTCGGTCACTCATCTCGTTCATGGCTTTTCGCATCACATGAACCGAATATCCAATGGCAATGATCTAGAAGAATTCCGCAAAGATATCAATGGCAAAAGCCACCGACCTTTTGCCCAATATTCCTTCATTGAGCCTAAGTTCTTTGGTAAACACAACGATCAACACCCTTCTTCTGTCGGTTCTGGCTGGGATGTCAATGACGGCAAAACCCTGGAAGGAACCGTCCGCCTCGGAGAAGACCTCATTCGCAATGTGTACAACATTATCAAAGACAGCCCACACCGTGATGACACCCTGCTCATCATCACTCATGACGAGCACGGCGGCTGCTACGATCACGTCTATCCCTGTCTCTTATACACATCTCCGAGCCCACGAGACCGAGGCTGATCTCG
>CAJXUM010001422.1 GCA_913060855.1 uncultured Lewinella sp.
AAGAGACAGTAGCCAACTAGTTGATCCCCTCTTTGTTCAATCCAATTCACAAATGACTTCATTTTAGGATTGATCGTAAATCCATCTTGTGCATCAAAACTGTAGAAGTAACTTTCACCAGCTGCCATAAACACCTTATCATCTAGCCATTTAGCGATTAATATCCTGTCATTCTCTGGTACCGGATGACTTGCCATCACCTGTCCATTGAAGGTATTTACGACCAGTAGATTATTCCCTTGTCCGCCTACTAGTACAAAATTACCAGAAGGACTTACAGCTAGAGCCTGATAGGCAGAATTAGCAGGGAGGTTTAGCGGTTTCACGGATCGGAAAGATGGCGCTCCTACTGGATTCCAAGCGTCTATATCCCATTGCATCAATTTACCGTCTCCACCTGCGGTGTAAAAGCGGTCCAATTGGGGTCGAAATGCAATGCCTTGGATATCTCCTTCATGATAACCAGCCTCGCTAAAGCTAGTTTTGGGGCTAAGACTTCGGACGGCCTCAAATAAAGCTTTTACAATACTGGGATTGTATACGTCTCCCAATTCAGGATAACGTCTATTCACATTGTAGGCTTCCTTGGCCACCAAGGCTTTGGTGCGAGGGTCTTCGATTAATAGGGCCTGATTCGCTACATTCCAGGAAGTAATGATTTTATTGTAATGTTCGGCTTTCTGCTGTGCGATTCGAGCTTCAGCAGCCCGAGCTTCGGCTATTTCGGATAAGGCTTTGTAATCCTCGGCTTTGCGAACCGCCTCATCAGACAAGCTTTGTAGAATGAGGGCTTGCGCCTCCGTTTGTTCGTTCAAACGTGAGATGCTATCGCGATCAGCCTGTGCAATGCGACGTAGGGCATTAGCTTCTCGAGCCGAGGTCAGGGCTTCACTTCTAGCCGTTTCTGCCATGATGCGCGCAGCCTCTGCTTCCTTAGCTTTCCGACTAGCCTCTTCTTCCGCTCTTTCTGCTCGCTCCTTCTGTTCGATCAGCTCTTTGGTCTGCTCTTCCAATTGGTTATTTCTCTGGATATAGAGTTTATTACTCTTGCTGGCTTCATTAAAACCTTGATAACTAGTAAAGGCCAATAAAATCAATACCAGGAAGGCGAATAATCGAGCAAAGTTCAGGTTTCTTTTTCCTTTATAAATACTCTTGCGGGAATCGTGGACGAATTGCTGCTCATTTTCTGTCAGCAATTTCAATGAAATAGAAGAATCGATGAAATTGATATACTTCTCATCTAATAAGTCCTCTCTGCTTTGATGGTCACGAATCGTTGCTTGAATTCCACGCAAAAGACGATTATCCGCTTCCAATTTCTGATTGGCACGGCGGGCCAAAAAGCTATTGGCCATTTCATAGCGTTGTCCGGGTGTCTGGCGGATAATCCCGACATCCTGCAATGAATTCAGCACTCCCTTCAGCGTATTGGGATCCAGCGCAGTGATCTTAACCATTTCTTGCAATAGCGCTTCCTCTTCCCATTGGATACGGTTTCCATTTTGCACCAATAGAGACATCAAATGATTCCCAACGCCTTTTGCTTTTCTCCCCAAATTCGCCTCTAGCGTCTCCAACTCCTTATCTAGCATATCGTCAACCATCACACTGGGTTTCCGGATGCTATCTAGTAAAGTGCTGTTGATCATCTTTGGCATAATCGCAACTTTTTTTGAAGTTTACTAGCTCAATTCTTCAAATAAACGCTCCAAATATAACTGTAGGTATGTCAGATTTACTTTTCCATCTTCTTCGCTGACATTCTTTATGATACGGTGTATAATGTCTTCATTTTCCACTTCCATTTCTGCCTCTTCCAATAAGTGCTTAATAATATCGTAAGTTGTCTTTTCGTCGACATGTCGAATGCGTACCTGTTCTTCCAATATATTGGGAATAAAGGCCTCCAAGTCCTGAATTTGAGAAAAGAACTCATCCCGTACGACAATGATGAGGTCAATATTTCTTCTAGCTTCTAATAAAGCAGCAATATGGAGGTATAGGTGGAGCAATTGCTCTTGTTCCTGTACCCAAATAAAGAACTCTTCAAATTGGTCGAGGATAATTATTTTCCGCTCCAATAGTTCAGGCGGCACATCGGACCATTGAAAGGCAAGTTCCAAAAACAAAGGTTCTTGGTTACTTCCTGGTTCCATGGCCAACATCTTTTTGACCAAAACCGAATCTATTATTTCTCGACTACAACGGACATAGGCCACCTGATAAAGCTGCTCAATCCTAGGAATCAGCCCCGCACAAACCAAGGATGTCTTCCCAACCCCTAAGGGCCCGAAAACCAAAGTAGTACGTGAAGCAAGATCATTCACTACCTTATCGAATAAATCCTTGACCTCATGGTCTCGGCCAAAAAACAAAGGTGCCATCGAACTTGGATAAGGTTCAAAACCTGTCTCTTATACACATCTCCGAGCCCACGAGACCGAGGCTGATCT
>CAJXUM010001423.1 GCA_913060855.1 uncultured Lewinella sp.
CCGAGATCTACACTATCCTCTTCGTCGGCAGCGTCAGATTGTGTATAAGAGACAGGGCGGGTGCATTCTGTAAAAAGAAACGGGCAAAGATTTGGAGGAGTACTGTGGCAATTAAACCATAGGTACTGAGCAGGGTTCCATACTTCAAAAATCGAGCTATATTCTTTTCCATACTAGTTCTTTTTTTGATCTCTTAGCGCCACAAATTCTCGATAAACTTCTTGCATTTCTGGGGATAAGCTATTGAAAATCGCTTCCTCACAGCGTTCGCTAAAGGCCGCCTTATCCACTTCAACAAACTCCATCCCTCGTTCCATCAGGGCTGCTTGGACCTTCTTTTCACTTTCCATAAAGAGTTGGTGTTCATAGTCTTTCATATCTTTTGCTGCTTGCAGGAAAATATCTTTTTGCTCTTCCGACAATCGTTGAAAGGCCGTTTCCCCTATTACCACATAACTCCAACTCATCACATGTTCGGTGAGGTTAACGTATTGCTGCACTTCCGCAAAGCCGGCACTTAGGATGAGGGCAAAAGGGTTTTCCTGGCCAGCTATCGTACCTTGTTGTAAGGCGGTAAAAACCTCCGAAAAAGCCATCGGTGTGGGTTTAGCTCCCATCGCACTCCAAGCCGTTACAAAGGAAGGTACATTGGGCACTCTGATGATCAAACCATCAAGGTCGTCAGGGTGGCGAATGGGTCGATTGGAGGTCAGCTGTCGAGGGCCTCTTTTGAATAGCCCGACCGGTCGAAGCCCCGTTTTCTCCAACATTTCTTGCTCAATCCGCTGCCCCACAGGCCCATCGATCAAAGCCATCATTTCGGTAGAATCTCGCAATAAGAAGGGCATCTCACAAAAGGCGGCTATTTCCATCCAATTATTCAGCAAAGAGCCCGTCACCGTCATCTCAATCACCCCGGCTTGTATCAGTCGAATAGCTTCAATTTCCTTTGCTAATTGCTCCGAAGGATACACTTCTACTCTCATCTTGCCCTCAGAACGTTCCTCCAATATCTTAGCAAAATATTGAAAGGCTTGGTACCAGGTGTGCTTCTCATTGGCCCATAAGCTGACGCGAAACAGGTGTTCCGGGGCGTCTTGCTTTTTGCAATTCACCAACAATCCCATCAAGAGAAGAAGCACCCCATATCTTATCATCTTGCTGTACATTTGTTTGTCGGTTTTACCGTCGAGAAGTCAAATATTAAAGGTTAGTAGCTGTAAATCACTGCTAAGTCTATTGCTCAAAAGGCTGGAGTTTATCCCACCGAAACACTACACCTATTCCTGAACTATCGGGTGCCACAGCTCGATAATCTTCGACAACTAAAGGCCGTTCTGTATATTCGTCAATGGGAAAACTGTGGACCTCGAGCCAACCTGCATGAGGCTGGGCCGAAACAAGGCTCACGTGCAATTCTTGCATGCCGTGCGAACAAACGGGAACCGAATGTTTCTGAGCCAATTCTGCAGCCTGCAGCCAGCCACTTACGCCTCCACAATTAGAGGCATCAGGCTGGATAAAGGATAAATTCGATTGGTTCATAGCATAGCCAAATTCATGAATGGTATGGAGGTTCTCGCCCATGGCTAAGGGTATCCCGGTGGCTTCCGCAATTTGAGCATAGCCCTGGTAATCATCGGGAATCGTAGGTTCCTCAAACCAAAAAATATTATAAGGAGCAAAAGCCTTTCCCGCTATAATCGCCTCTTCTACGGACATGGAGTAATTGGCATCTACCATGAAAGTAATATCAGGCCCCACCAATTCTCGTACGGCTTTAATACGCGCCAAATCTTCTTCTAAGTTGGGGCGGCCAATCTTAATTTTCACTGCATTAAAGCCATTCGCCAAATAGCCTCGAATGTTTTGGAGTAATTTTTCTAAGGGAAATTGTAGGTCGATTCCCCCACAATATGCTTTACAACTATTATCCGCTCCTCCCGCTAGCTTCCAAAGCGGCTGTCCCGCTTTTTTACAGCGAATATCCCAGAGTGCAATATCTATAGCGGAAATAGCAAAGGATGCAATCCCGCCTCGGCCCACATAGTGGATATGCCATTCCATAAAATCATAAATAGATTCGATCGCTGCTCCATCCTGGCCTAGCAGGGGTGGCGCCAAATCGTGCTCAATCATTGCCTTGATGGCATAACCTCCTTTCCCTCCCGTATAGGTGTAACCTGTTCCTTCACTGCCATCTTCAAGGGTAACCGTAGCTGTCACCAACTCAAAATGGGTATGATCTCCATGTTTAGCATCGGAAAGTACTTCAGGTAAAGGCACCTTGAACAGGCGTGCTGCTATCTTCTTTATCTTACTACTCACGGTCTTCGATTTATCGTTACAGTAATGATCAAATACTAACTTCTCGATTTTGCTGATGATCTTTAGGTGCTATGCTTCGTTATTTTTTTCAGCCGTAGCGGTGCTATGCCTGTCTCTTATACACAT
>CAJXUM010001424.1 GCA_913060855.1 uncultured Lewinella sp.
CACTATCCTCTTCGTCGGCAGCGTCAGATGTGTATAAGAGACAGCTCTCGTTTTGTGCTACAGTGAAGACACAAAACAGTACAGCATACCCACAGAAGCATTGTGGGTTAAAAACTGAAAATATGCAAGAAAACGAAGTGCAAGCAAATGGTAAGCACCCCATGAAGAAATGGGGAACGGTATTGAAAGGAGAAAACTCGTGGACCATGTTCAAGGTCATCTCCGAATTCGTAGAGGGTTTTGAAACCTTAAATCATGCAGGACCTTGCGTCTCTATATTTGGCTCAGCCAGAACGAAACCAGATCATCCGTACTATAAATTGGCAGTCGAAATTGCACGACTACTCACGGTGGAAGGATATGGTGTAATAACGGGTGGTGGTCCTGGTATCATGGAAGCGGGTAATAAGGGAGCCTTCCTTACCGGTGGCAGTTCCGTGGGCTTGAATATTAATCTACCATTTGAGCAAAGTCATAATCAATTCATCGATCCCGATAATAACCTTAATTTTCGCTATTTTTTTGTACGCAAAGTGATGTTCGTCAAGTATGCACAGGCCTTTATTGCGTTACCTGGAGGTTTTGGTACGATGGATGAGCTCTTTGAAGTATTGACCTTGATACAGACGGGGAAAATTACGCCGGTGCCAGTTATTCTGGTTGGTACTAAGTTTTGGAGTGGCATGCTCGATTGGATCAAAGAGGTAATGTTGGAGCAAGAGAAAAACATCAGTGCAAAAGATATGGACCTGATTCCGATGACTGATGATCCGCAAGAAATATTGCAAATCATCAACGATTTCTACGAAGGACAGGATAAGCAATTACAACCCAATTTGGAATTGTAAGGAATGAAGAAAAAATAAGTTGGTCCAAGAAGCTAAATATTTTTTCACCAGCCTAGGCGTAAAGAATGAGCATATCCTAGCTACGTGAATGATGAACAACGACGGCTGGTGGAAAAAGATAACGGTAATTGGACTTAGTCATTTATTTTTCATTCCTAAGGCCAAATGCGATACCAATTTAACCAAAACCCATATTCGTCCTGGTACTGACAGTATATTAGACCATTAGATCAGTATTTTTGAAAGAAAATCGAAAGATGTCTATAAAAAACCATAGCACAGTCTCCCCTTCCCGACGACGGCCCTTCTCCTCTCCTCTTCAGTCGTTATTCCAGTTTTCTAACAAGGTGCTTGTCGCTCTACTCACTTTATTTTTACTCACCGGCTTCACCCTTCCCAATCGGGTTGAGACAGGCCACTTAATCATCACGGTAGACAATATCAACAGAACTAAAGGAACGATCTGGATTGGACTCTATGATTCAGTCGACAACTATCTCATTAAGGAAAAATCAATTTTAAAGAAGATCGATGTGACGCAAAAAGGAAGCAGCCAATTGGTGGTAGATAATCTTCCTTTTGGCATCTATGCCGTAGCATTATTCCACGATATTAATGCCAATGGTGAGATGGATAAAAATCTATTGGGTATTCCTTCCGAGCCCTACGCTTTTTCCAAAAAGCCAAAGTCTAAATGGCGCGTTCCTAAATTTGATGAAGTAAAGTTCAATTTTTCGAAAGATCAGCAGCAACTCAAAACCAAACTAAAAAAATGGTGGGATTAGTCTCTCTCCTTTTGTACTTTTGGTCGTAACGAAGCGAGCAATTATGAAGGTATTGATCATTGAAGATGAACTCCCTGCTGCAAAACAATTGCAGCGACTCATACAACAGCACCGCCCTCAAACAGAGGTTTTGGCCGTCCTTGATAGTGTGGAAACTGCCGTAGAATGGTTGAATACTCATCCCAATCCGCAGCTCATTTTCATGGATATTCAACTGGCGGATGGCTTAAGTTTTGAGATATTCAAACACGTACGAATCAATGTTCCTGTCATTTTCACTACGGCATTCGATCAATACACCTTGAAGGCCTTCAAAGTCAATAGTGTAGACTACTTGCTCAAACCTATTGATCCAGAAGAGTTACAGGCTGCTATTGGCAAGTTCGAGCAGCACTACCTTCAACCGCAGACGCATCATCCGCAAATCTTCGAACAGATGATGCGATCGGTCTACCAACCAACTTACAAGCTACGTTTCCTGATTAAGATCGGACAACAACTCTCTTTTATCCCGACTAGCCAGGTTCACTATTTCTATTCTCAGGATAGCCTCGTCTACCTAAAGACGCAGGAAGATAAAAAGCACCTGATTGATCAAACGCTCGATCAACTCCAACAGGAAGTTGACCCAAAAAGCTTCTTCCGAATCAATAGAAAAGCTATTATTAGAATTGAAGCCATATCAAAAATTCACCCTTACTTCAATAGTAGACTCAAATTATTAGTGCAACCCAAGGCTGAATTCGACCTTATTGTGAGTAGAGATCGTGCTGTCTCTTATACACATCTGACGCTGCCGACGAAGAGGATAGTGTAGATC
>CAJXUM010001425.1 GCA_913060855.1 uncultured Lewinella sp.
GATCAGCCTCGGTCTCGTGGGCTCGGAGATGTGTATAAGAGACAGATCGAAAGCGCATTTTTGACCTTCGACAATTAATCGAAATACTAGCAGATAAAGTTTCCGTACTCGAACTAGGAGCCTCCTACGCTAAAAGCATGTATACTGGCTTCATTCGCATAGAAGGCCAACCGATGGGTGTTATCGCGAATGACGCCCAATACGAGGGCGGAGCCATCACCTCCGAAGGCGCACAAAAAGCAGCCCGTTTGATGCGACTCTGCCAAAGCTTTGATCTACCTATTCTTTCTTTGGTCGACACGCCAGGTATCATGGTAGGACCAACAGCAGAGCAGAGCGGCACGGTCCGCCATGCCGCTGAATTGTTCAAACTGGGCGCCAAGCTGAAGGCCCCATTGTTTGCTGTGGTGCTGCGGAGAGGCTATGGTCTAGGGGCGATGGCCATGACGGGCGGGAGTTTTCACGCCGCCGACTTTATCGTCGCCTGGCCGAGTGGTGAATTTGGCGCCATGGGCTTAGAGGGCGCTATCAAATTAGGGTATCGGAAAGAACTAGAAGCTATCAGCGATCCCACAGCCCGCAAAGCGCTCTATGATAAGATGCTAGCCCAAGCCTACGATCGGGGCAAAGCCATCAATATGGCTGCCTTTTTAGAGATCGATGATGTGATTGATCCTGCAGATACACGAAGCTGGATTGCTGCGGGCTTGAGTAATCGGACTTAAACCCAGCAAGACTTCAGCAGTTTCCTCTGGTATGACTGGGGAAACTTCTGAAGTCTAAGTCTTGGAATTTGATCAAACGCTCATTCCACACGTTCAAATTAAATCCCTTCCTGGTTGACAATAACATCTTACGTCATCAATTCCCAAAAGATAAAGTATAAGCCAGCAGAGAAAAGATGTTCAGGTAGCTTATGGGTTAGAAGCTAATCTGAAGAAAAAACCACGGACGTAATCTCTAAATACAAATCCCCACGGAATAACCAGCAAGTCCAAAACAATAGCCGTCACACAAATCCAAAAGAAAGAAGTCAAATCCTCATCTAGAGCACCCGCTCTTTTCGCAGGTAAATAAGTCCCAACAATCCAGGCCGATTTATAGAGCAATTGCAGAAACAATAGCGGCAGCATTTTGATCGGATAACGGACGCCCAGTCCCATCAATAGAGAGTAGGACGCCCAAAAACTAATCGCAACCCCAGTCAGGGTATCCATCTGTTCGGTCGGGAATAATATAGTTGACCAATTATCAAAAACTAACCCAATAAAGGTGAGGAAATAGAGGCCTCGCATGAGGTATAAGCGTAAATTCGAAAGTGTTGGGTTCTTTTCAGACATATCTATTGCTGTTTGCCAGCGTCTTATAAATTAGGCAACCAAAAAATCATCGCGATCATTACAATACCACCCGTTAATAGTAGGCATAACACCCCCAATGCGCCGGTAGCAAATCGCTTGACTTTGGGATTCGGGTGAGCCTTGGCGTAGAAATAACCTTCTAGAATTAGGAGAGGGACTAGCGAATGACCAAAACTAAGGAATCGATCAAAAGGACCGGTGAGGTCGGCGGAGGTGCCGGGAGCGGTAAAGCCCGTGAGTAGAATCCACAGCCCATATCCGACCCTAAAGAACCATACGCCGCTAACCATCAGGAAAGCCCGGATAGCCCACTTTTTGTGTGATCGAAAATTCCTTTGCATCGCCGTGCGCCAAGCCATAACAGAGAAGGACATGATTAAGACCGCATTTAGGGCATTTCCCAACATGCCAGACGTTCCACCGTGTGCGCCGCGAGAATAATTCATATACAATCCAGCGAAGGAGATGATAAAGGCTATCACATAGTAAATGCGGCCATTCCAGCGATGAAAAGCAGGGAAACGATTTCTAATAGGATTTAAAAACTGAATGGGGCCGCCCAAGGTGATAATAGCCGCTAGGAAGATGTGTATAGCCAATGCAGTGTTGCCCATCGTATCCCCCTTGATCACCCCATGACCGAGTTTTTCATTGATACTATCATAGTCGGCAGCTAGGGCTGCACCGCCATAAAAAGCGATGATGTAATAGACAAAAAATAGTTGTCCAGCCACAGCGATGGCAAATAGAAGTCGCGTGGCGATACGAAATTGCTGATCTATTTTTGAGGTAGATAACAGGGAGTCCTGCTCAATAGAAAGTCGGGAATTCATATGATTTGTTTATTGTTTTCAAATCAAATCTATAGGAATCCCAAAGTGCGTGAAAAAGGGATAGGCAACTTGCCAGAAAATGTCTGCCAAATCCAACTTTGTATCTGCGAAATATACCAGCGAATGTAAAAGATCCTTTCGAAGCGGAAGCCGATAGGTCTTATTTCAGCACTGAGGCTTATTTTTGCTCCGTGCCTCCGTATCTCGCTGTCTCCGCCGTTGGTACCGTAGCTCCAGCTCGGTACCTGCTGTCTCTT
>CAJXUM010001426.1 GCA_913060855.1 uncultured Lewinella sp.
AGCGTCAGATGTGTATAAGAGACAGCCATAGGGACGAGCACGATCAACAACTGACCAAGAATATAAAATCGACTAGTGCGATAGTAATAAAGTCGCCGTTCTCCCTTTAGGCTCGCCAAGAGTTGAATGTCGACATATTGGGAAAGACTTTCGCCAGCCGCCGGAATAAATAGTAATACTAATGCCAAAGACATTAATAAACCGATGCCTACGATCAGACTATAAGCAATCATCTTGAGAAAACTAGTTTCTTTCCAATTAACCCAACCATATATAGCAAAAAATGCCAGCGGAAATAATGCCACCAGTCCCTTACTAAGCAAAGCCACTGTCAACGTAAAGCCAGCCAGTAGTAACCAAGGCAAGGCTCTCTTTACATCCAAGGCTTTCATCATAAACCAAATAGAAAGCAATCCCAGCAAAGCTATGGTAGCGTCTAATAAGTTGGCGGGTTGAAAGTAATAGGTGACTAAATTGACTTGCCAGAGTAATAAAGGAATGATCCACCAACGAGCGAGCTCGGTCGAATCCGCCGTCGCTCTTTTCCAAATCTTAACCATCAATACTAATGTAAGGCAGTAATGCAGGAAGCAAAATAAGCGTTCGGTGTAGAGATGATCACCAAAAAGTTTGAAAAAGAAGGCCTGCAGGCCAAAAACCAAAGGTGGATGCTCATGAAAATTAGAAAAAATGGTAGCAGAAAACTGAGGAAACCAAAAAGAACCGGCTCCTTCCGCTAGGTTGCGGGAAATAACGGCATACCAAACCCCATCAATAAACATACTTTTTTCCAACAACTCAGAAAAGAAGAGGACAAGGGAAACCATCACAAAAATTAAGAAAAGTAATGAGCGGCCTCCTCCGAATGTTGAATTCAAAGTAGATTTGGACTTCATCGCGTAAGTTATTACAAACCCACTTTCTACTTCAACTATTTCGTTTTTTGGTAGTTCGTGGGGGGATTTTGTCCGTTATATCTCCTTAATCGGAAAATATTAAGCGGACAGTTATATCTTACGCGACAATATATTAATTGTTTCGATGTGTAAATAAGCTAAGCGTAACTGGTAAAGGAGGGGTGAGAAACCTTTCCACAACGATATTGAAAAAGCGGAAAGCGGAAGGGGGAAGCCTGCCTTCACATGAAAAACTGCTGATAGTAGATGGAGAAGCAAAGACTTAGCGGATAAGCGCCAGGTCTCCCTGAACTAATTCAATTCGGCCATCGATATACTCGATTTCGGCATAAAAGACGTATACCGCGGCATTCATGGGTTGGCCGTTGAAGTTCCCATCCCAGCCTAAGCTAGGATCGTTGGGTTGAAACCGCTCACGTCCGAAGACCAGATTACCCCAGCGATCAAAAATTTGGAAAGTGCGGATTTCACTTACATCGTCACCTGCAAATATTGTATAGGTATCATTGATTCCATTCCCATTGGGATAAAAAACGGTGGGCGCAAAGTATCGCTTGCGCTCTAATACGATGACGATAATTTCATCGCTAGCCCGACATCCTTGATCATCCACAATCGTTACCGAATATTTATTGGAATGTGTCGGGATTAGTAATTGTTGTAGCGGGTTATCTAAGGTATCACCCTCTGCTGGCAACCATATTACCTCAGCAATATTCTCTGCGTTGGTAATGGCTTCAAGTAGTACTTCTTCCCCAAATTTTATTTCCAGGTCTGGTCCTAGGTCGATGTCAATCTCGGCTTCTTCCGGCACCACTACTTCCTCACTCCAAGTACAACCATTTGCATCTTCAATATCCAACTGATAGCTACCAGGCACTAAATCATCAAACTGTTGTCGATCAGTAAAAGCACTGCCATTGAGGGCAAATAGGAAAGGGCCTGTCCCTCCATTGATCGAGTCGACGAGGATACGACCTCGGCCCGTATTTTCACCAGCACAGGCTGGTGGGCGAATATTTACCGCCGTGCCTGCAATGGGATTGGATAAGGCTTCAACGATGATACTATCTGTACTGGCACAAGCATTTTTGGTATTTCTAACTGTAAGGTAGTATGTTCCTGCTGCGTTGATTTCTGCCTCTATTAGGTCTCTTCCAGCCACAAAACTTCCCGTTGGGCTAGTCCATTCATAGGCAAAGTTAGCGCCAAAATCAGAACCATTTCCACTCAGTCTTACACTAGTATTCATACAATCTAGTGCAGCGGGTGGCAGAATATTGACACTAGGTGCTGTTGTATCCAAGCTAATAGTAAACATTTGAGATTGTTCGCAGCCGTTGCTTTCATCTACGATTCGCACTTGGTAAGCTCCTGGTGTATTTACTTCAAACACCGCAGTATCCAGCGCTAAATCTGTACTAGCTCCATCACTCCAACTGATGACCAATCCTGGCCCAGCGCTAGAAGAGGCATCCAGTAATACCTGTCTCTTATACACATCTGACGCTGCCGACGAAGAGGATAGTGTAG
>CAJXUM010001427.1 GCA_913060855.1 uncultured Lewinella sp.
AGATCAGCCTCGGTCTCGTGGGCTCGGAGATGTGTATAAGAGACAGGGCTCAAGGTGTGAATATGCCATTTGACATCGTTTGGCTGGAGAGTATGCGTTTTTTGGGTGGTGATAAGAGGTTTCAAACGCTTGCTTTTAAGAATTTGATCGGTCGTGCAGGAAGATTATCTAATTCTAATAGTTTTGATTACGGATACATATATACCAAAAGCGCTAAGCTTTTTATAGATAAAATTTCTTCAGAGGTAAGCTTGTCTGATGAATCGATTTTGGACCAAGAGTTTTCTGAGGATGATGATGAGGCGGAATTGGTTTATGCCATTAATAATAATGAATTCGATGATGATAAGAATTTGCCGCTATCTAAATTGGGTAGGCTGTCGAGTGATGAGGTCGTTCAAGCCTGTCAGGATATTTTAGAGAGGGTTTACCGGGAAGAAACAATTAAGGCGTCTTTGTCGGGTGCTGAAAACAAAGGGCATCGTGATTCCGTTAATGACTCTTTTTTGACTATTTATGAAGCTTCCCTAGGTCGAGAGTTAAAGCAATTGGAGTTTTCTATATTTATGGAGGGGATGGGAATATTCTTGCACGTCATACAGGGGCGTTCTTTTAAAGAAATTGTTGCTCTCAGGTATAATTGGATATCACGAAAAGATAGTAATCATTTAGGTTTTCCCCGCTTTTCACCTCCTGCGCATGTGCTTCCGAATATAGCCTTGGACGAGCCATACAGCCTATTTTCGGATGAAGATGATGCTGGCAAAGTTGGTTATGACCGTGTTGTCTATGATACTTATGATTATATTGACAAGGTTATTACTTTTTCTTTGGTGGATGTTTTTGTGGCGGCTTTTAAAGTGTATAAGGAACATCTTGGGGATCCTACTGCAGATAAAATGATTGAGCTTTTGAGGTATGGAACAAATAACTCCATGCATACGCTTCTACTAAGGTATGGATTTCCTGCTGAGAATTTGTCTGAAATTTCTGAATATGTTCAATTCGTTAATGAGTATGACATTATCTTCAAGGATAATGTGAGGGATGCGCCAGCCTATATTTATGATTTGGTTGAATGGTATTTGCCTTAAAAAATCAACAGGACCACACAACAGGACACCCATCCTTTCGTGAAGCTGGGGTCAGGTCTTTCATCGTGCATAGTGTTTTAACGCACGATACAAGACCTGACCTCAATGCCTCTGAGCTTAAACTCGAGAAATTCATGAAATCTTTCTTTCTAATGTTGAGCATGTCATTGCTTTTTGAGGCTGTGATCGCCTCCGAAGATAATGGGAATTTTTCTGTAGCTGAGTCTCGCCCGCTGGTTGCTGACAAATATAAGAGCAGTTTGGGGGATGGGTCTTGTGAAGCGGGAGTTGTAGACAAATCGACTTTATCACTGATTAACCACACGTTTTGCCGTTATACCCCCAAATTTGATAGCCAATACCGAAGAGCATTGAGAGACGAGCCTTTCCTGGCAGGAAATGTAACGCTGAGGCTTGAGGTGAGCGGTGATGGGACGGTATCTTCGGTGGACATCATGCAATCGGACCTGGATCACTCTGACCTTGAAAGACGCTTTCTCATGATTGCCTCTGCCATGAAGTTTCCGGGTATTGGGCCTGGCGGCTGGAAAGGAGAGTACACCCTCCGGTTCTCTCCCTGATTTTGGCCTGTGAAGAAAAAGAGCAAGATCTCCCAAAAAATGCGATGAATGGCATGCCTCGAAACGGGGCGCCTATTCAATAGTATCCTTTCCACGGGTGCACTTTATGCGCTGCGTGCATCGACAACCCTTTCGGGATGAGCAGAAATATCGGTTCCTCGTTGCTCAAATACACCCTTGGTTCAGTTGTGAAATATCGCTATGACGGCCTCACTTGATTGTCTGTATTCCTTTCGTCGCTGTCCCTATGCCATGCGGGCCCGGATGGGCGCTCTGTTTGCGGGTTTGCAGGTTGAGTTGCGAGAAGTGACCCTGAAAAACAAGCCTGCGCAGATGCTGGCGATAAGCCCTAAAGGCACCGTGCCGGTTTTGCGGCTTGCCGATGGTGCTGTGATTGACGAAAGCCGGGACATCATGGTGTGGGCGCTAGAGCAGCAGGATCCACAGGGGCTTTTAGACGCAACGGTCCTGGACCAGGCCAATGCGCTGATTGAGCAAAACGATAATGAGTTCAAGTATTGGCTGGACCGCTACAAATACGCCGATCGCCATGTCGAGATGACTCAGACCGAGTATCGGCAACGGGGAGAGGGCTTTCTTCAGGTTCTGGAGTCGTTGCTGGAGAGCCGCGCTTACTTGTTTGGGGATGCCCCGACCATCGCGGATATTGGTGTGATGCCGTTTGTCCGCCAATTCGCCCATGTGGATCGCGATGTATTTAGCCAGCTGCCTTACCCGAATCTGCAGCGGTGGTTACAGCACTGGTTGGAGC
>CAJXUM010001428.1 GCA_913060855.1 uncultured Lewinella sp.
TCTACACTATCCTCTTCGTCGGCAGCGTCAGATGTGTATAAGAGACAGGATATCAAGCAGCCAAAAACGAAATGAATCATAGTCAAAATAGCAATAGTTCTGAGGGTACACTCAACTTCGATTTGTTGTATCGTCAGTTTTCCCCCAAAGTATACATGAAGTGTTTAAGCTTATTGAAAGATGAAGCTTTAGCCAAGGATGCGATGCAAGAAATCTTTATTCGAGCCTTCTTGAAATCGGATCAATTTAGACAAGAAGCTAAAGTATCCACTTGGTTGTACTCTATTACCTTCAACTATTGCATGGATTACTTAAAGAAGCAACAAGCCAAGCGAGTTAAAATGGGAGAGGATTTGCAAGAGGCCTTGACGATTGCTGATGAGGTGACTGACCCACAACTAATAGATGGAAAGATTGCTGAATTGAGAATAGTACTAGCTGAATTGCCTACATCGGATCGAAAGATATTATTGATGAAGTTTCAAGAGGATATGTCGATCAAAGAGATGGCGCAGCGCAAAAACAAGTCTGAAGGAGCGATCAAGATGAAACTAAATAGAGCCAAAGCCAAAGCACGTCAATTGCGCACCCAACACGCTACCCGCTTAACGGCTTAAGCAATAATAAGATGTCCCGAGTTTTTCATAAATCGATAGATTTTTAGGCCCTTTATTGGGCATTTCCCTTACTTAGAGAAGAGCTCCCACTTGTGGGGGCTTTTTTTATGGGTGGTTTCGAGTTTATTGATACACAAAGGCATATGATTAACAATTTCTATGTTTAAAATGCACCTAACAAGCGAATAAAGGCACTGAAAGAAGAACTTTTTAGTCTAATTTCAGTATAAATTATTTAGATTGCACAAACATTCACCCTTTTAAACTTAGGCTGATTTCTCCTTGAAATACGTAGCCCGGATAACTTTGCATGTACACATATAGCCTAAGTATATCATAGTCTCGATATTTTTCTAACCACGCATGTGTCTTATGATAGTACTACAGCGAATACTGAACATTGGTATTTCGGGTGATATGACCAGTTTGGAAAAGCTAGCCCGGCAAATATTCAATTTTGATAATTTAATGGGAATACTTCTTCCCTTCTGCGCCATTCTCCTGTATAGTTTCAATGGTGTTTTGACCGTTAATTTGCTCCTTTGGCATTTAACGATCATCTCTTGTTTTTTGTTCAATTTCCTGGTCATCAAAATGGGCCATTACAAGACCTCGGTATTCGTCACCATTGTAGCCATCTATCTTTTACTCTGTGCTGTAGCCCTTCTTTTTCTCAATTTATTCAATGCGCTTTTCTTCATCCCTTTATCGCTAA
Organism: uncultured Lewinella sp.; assembly: GCA_913060855.1. GTDB lineage: Bacteria > Bacteroidota > Bacteroidia > Chitinophagales > Saprospiraceae > DT-111. The sequence continues at coordinate 1,333 of CAJXUM010001428.1, forward strand.
ATGCCCTCATCTACTTTCCTGGGCGTAAGCGACTTTCTTTGACCCTTTTTGTTGTTTATATCGCTACTGCTATCGGCATGTTCATGATTGAGCTGCACTATTTTTCATTTGATAATATCAACGCTTTTGACCTGTTACATATCAAAGCAGCTATCGTTTTCTTCAGCTATTTGTTTTTTTACAAATTAGTTTCTTTCCTCCTCATGTATTGGCGCACTATTTCTAGTAAAGAGGCTTCAGAAGAAGGGATTCAAAATTTTTTAAGATTTACCACAGAAGGTATTTATCGCATTACATTTGATCAACCTATTCCCACTATACTACCTATAGAAGAGCAGTATAAATTGTTTAAGGAAAGAGGGCGCTTTATCGAATGTAATGATGCTTTTGCGGAACTCTATAAATATCCAAGTGGTAAAGCCATGAATGGATTGAGCGTTAAAGGTTTTAGAGATGGAATAAAAGACTCAGGGATGGCGGTCACCTATCCAAGTTTTGCTCGAGCTGGCTACAAGTTGCTTGATCAAGCCTCGCGGGAAGTCTCATCGGATGGAAAATATATCCATTTACTGAATAATGTCATTGGAATTATTGAGGATGGGCACTTGAAGAGCATGTGGGGAACACAGCGGAATATTACAGAGCTTACCGATACGAAAGAGACGATTGCCATGCGCGATCAAGTGACTGAAAAGTTGATGAGTAATTTCCCGATTGTATACTATCGATTCGATAAAGACCTGAAATTTCAACTCAGTTTAGGGGGGGCTTTAAAGAAACTGGGACTAAGGAACAATCAGGTTGTTGGCACCAATATTAGAGAGTTATATGGGAATTTTCCAGGTATCATAGAAGCGCATGAAAATATCCTAGACGGTGGGGAAGAATCTTTTCTTTCAAAGGTTCCAATAGAAAAAGGGGAGCTATTCTTTGATACTCGAATTACTTTTGACCGAGATAAAGAGGAAGGTATTGGACTCGCCTTTGAGACTACTGAACGGAAAATTGCAGAAAATGCCCTCTTGAAGACGGAAAATCGATACAAAAATCTATTTCGGATTCAAAAGGGTACACAAATTTCGGATTCGTATAAATACTTGGGTTCAGGGGGAAA
>CAJXUM010001429.1 GCA_913060855.1 uncultured Lewinella sp.
CCTCTTCGTCGGCAGCGTCAGATGTGTATAAGAGACAGGTTCGATGATCACACAAGTAAATGATGCGATTATTGTGCGAGCCATTCAGTTGGCAGAAGAAGCTTTAGCGGAAGAAGGTCATTTATCGCCAGGTATACGGTGGTCTTGGTTGGCGCTGGGCTCAGAGGGAAGAGAAGAGCAGCTGCTGCGAACCGATCAAGATAGTGCGCTCGTTTTTGAGGATGTGCAAGAAGATCGACTAGCCATAACAAAGGCCTATTTTTTACAATTGGCACAAAAAATCACCAAACTCCTCTTCGAATGTGGCTTCGACTACTGTCCAGGAGATATGATGGCCAGTAATCCCGCATGGTGCCTGCCTTTATCGAGTTGGAAAAAGCAATTCTCGGCTTGGATACTCACTCCTACTCAACAGCATGTCCTATACTCCAATATATTCTTTGATTTTCGCCCGATTTGGGGTCATTGGTCATTAGCAGATGAGCTGACTACTCATATTTTTGATACCATTGGGAAAAGAGAAACCTTCCTTTCCTTTATGGCCAAAAATGCCCTGCAAAATGCAGCCCCTTTGACGTTTTTCCGCCAGTTTATGGTAGAAAGAGGGGGCGAACACAAAGATCAATTTGATATTAAAGGGAGGGCGATGATGCCCCTGGCTGATGCCGCGCGGGTACTCATCCTCGCCGCTCAGCTCCCACAGGTCAATAATACTTTTCGCCGATTCGATAAGCTGGCCGAACTAGAACCGCAAAACAGGGCACTGTTTGAACAAGCCGCCGATGCTTATGAAATATTGGTCCGTTATAGAGCCCTACAAGGCTTAAAGAACAATACGTCTGGCCGTTATTTCAAACCCTCCGAACTCAGCAAAATGGAGCGACTCAATTTGCGTAATAGCTTTAAGCCGCTGCGAGAATTGCAAGATTTACTCACCGTCCGGTTTCGGCTCAACTTTTTGATTTAAGATGTCATGGTTCAGCCGCTTCACCTCCGCCCCTGCTCCTGAATGGAAGGAATACCAACAACACTTCAGGCAGCCTTATACCGCTAAGACCGCTGTTGAGAAGGTTCGATTTGTCGTATTGGACTTGGAGACCACTGGGTTGAATGTCAAAAAGGATCGTATGTTGTCATTGGGAGCCGTGGTGGTAGAGGCGCAAGAAATACGGATTGAAGAACGGATGGAATGTTTTGTACATCAACCGCTATATGAACCGAATCAAAGCATCCGGATTCATGGCATTATGCCACAGCAAAATGCGATCGGAATTACAGAAGAGAGAGCGATAAAAGAATTACTAGCTTTTTTGCGACAAGGCGTTATCGTCGGACATCACATTGGATTTGATATTGCTATCCTCAACCAGGTGACAAAGAGAATGTATGGTAGATCCTTACAAAATAAAGTCATCGATACTCGCGTCTTGGCGGAGCGCGTACAAGGACTTCGCCTAGGAGAAAACCCTCATGAAGCCTTCACCCTAGATCAAGTCTGCCAAAGTTTTAATATTCCACTACACGAGCGTCATACAGCAGCGGGAGATACACTACTTACGGCTTTGCTGTTTCTGAAGCTAATGGGCCGCCTGCAAAAGCGCGGGCTTAAAACCTTGGGACAATTGCGCCGCTCTTGAAGTGATCCTACCTTACTCTAATCCCATTGCAGGCGTATCTGCTGGGCCTCCCCATATCCAATTGTGTTGGCGTACCCAGTCGCCCTTTTTAATAAAGGTAAGTGGAATATAGTGTCTAGAAGGAGCTCCAATGTGATAGATTTCCCAGTCTTCGCTATACCCGTTTACTAAATCTCGGATACAATCCACTCGGTTATCAGATACCAGTTCACATTCCGCCCACTCAAAAACCTCTACCCGATAATGCAGCTTTTGCTTCTGACCATTCATCGTCATTTCGATTTCAAAATCCTGCTTACCGGGTACGTTTGGGATAGGAATAGCTAAATTCAACATGAGTAGTAGTTTAAAGAATGATAAAATGGCAAAATACCAAGCTGAATCATTTTGTTGGTCTGCCCAAAAATGCATTTACGAATCAGCAGTCATCTTGCTAACCGAAGCAGCAAAATAGATCTACGAAGACTTCCTTTCTATGTTTAAACTATTGATGAATATTTGGTATGGATAACACTACTTGACGCTTAGCGCTTGGAGAAAATGCCCAAGTCCTTGCGGCCAGTATACAAAGATCAAGATAGCGATATTTGAATATATATACAAATCAATCCCAGCAATAGCAAGATTGTCTACAGGAATAGGTGGGATGAGTAGATGCTGAAGTAAAATGGTTGGGAGGTTTCCCAAATTACTTTGCAATGGGTATACCTTTATTCTTTAGTTCACTCCGCCAAACTTCGCAACTCTTACTTGATTTCAGTTGTTGAAACCAAGAGCAAAACGCACGCTATGTTTCTACAAGAACTG
>CAJXUM010001430.1 GCA_913060855.1 uncultured Lewinella sp.
GATCAGCCTCGGTCTCGTGGGCTCGGAGATGTGTATAAGAGACAGGCCTTGAAAAGTAAACGTTTTTTTTCTCTTCCAGAGATATAATAGGCTTCAATATAAAGCTCTAACAGATCCGAAAGCTGGTTTTGTATCCGATCTGCTAAGGTGAATTTTTGATTGCGCGGGTATTTGTTGAGCACTGGAATAGTAAACTTTAATAGTTCGTATACTTTTTGAATTATCGTTTCTTTACTCATCATGAAAAGGTTTGATCATTTATTCGAAAAAATAGTAAGCTTTGATAATCTGCTGCTGGCGGCCAAGCGCGCGCAGAAAGGTAAGCGTTATCAGCATAATGTTGCTGCCTTTCATTTTCAACTAGAAGAGCAATTATTGGCCTTGAAGCAGGGATTAAAAGATAAATCCTATCAGCCAGGAGAATATGAGACTTTCTTTATCTATGACCCGAAGGAGAGAATGATCAGTGCTGCCCCCTATCGGGATCGAGTTATCCATCACGCCTTATGTAATATAATAGAACCGATTTTCGAAAAAACTTTCATCTACGATAGCTATGCCAATCGGAAAGGCAAAGGCAATCATAAAGCGATTGATCGGTATCAGTTTTATGCTAAGAAGTATCCATATGTATTGAAATCCGATATTCGTAAATTTTTCCCAAGTCTAGATCATCAAATCCTCAAACAAGAAATAAGATGGAAGATTAAGTGTAAGGATACACTTTGGCTAATCGATACGATCATTGACAACTCGAATCCACAGCAAAACCAGTTAGAATGGTTTAATGGGGATAACCTTTTCACCCCAGCCGAAAGGAAAAAAGGCCTCCCGATTGGGAATCTCACTAGTCAATTCTGGGGCAATGTTTACCTCAATCGTTTTGATCATTTCATCAAAGAGGAGCTAGCTGTGCCAGGCTACATCAGATATGTTGATGACTTTGTGCTTTTTGGAGAAAACAAGTCACAGCTCAATCAATGGAAATGGGAATTGACTACTTATTTATCAAAGTTGAGATTGATCCCTCATCCAAATAAAACGCAGATCAAAAGGACGAAGGATGGGGTCCCATTCCTTGGCTTTCAGATTTTTCCTACTTACCGTTATGTTCGAAAAGAAAAAATCAGACGGTACCGAAGATACCTCAAAAGTAATATGAAATTAAGAGCGCAAGGCAAACTGGGCCCTCAAAAACTAGAGGACCAATTGAATGCCTGGCTAGGTCATATCAGAAATGGACAAAGTCAGCGTTTAGAATATAACATTTTTTGGTACCTTAGGCAGTCAGGGGTTGAACTGCATTACTCTTCGCGTGGTTCGTGGCGCCTGCCTGCCGAAGTGTTCAACATGAAGGCAGGGGTCTTGGAACAACAACGATAACAATTGTCGCGTCTCCAATCGCAACAGGAACAATGCCAATAACAGGAACAACAATATTGGTTTTCGCGTTGCCCGGTAGAAACCCATTTTTTGGCCAGAATTGCAATGTTTACTTCCATTGCAAGCGTGCCGTAGGTTAGAGTATGCTTGGAGGTAGCGCTTTGGTAGCGAAAAAATTTAGTTAAGGGTTCTGGGGAGGCTCATTTTTGAGTGCATAGCAGCGCTACGGACGAAAAAATAGACGAACACAGGTTCCTTAAATAAATTTTTGCAGCCCAAATGGCTATCTCCAAACATACTCTCGTTACGAGTTCAATCCTGTCTTAGTATTTATTAAGGCAAATACATCGACTAGGGAAGCGGCTAGTACCTTTAGGGGAAAGTCGCTTTTCTTAACCAATGAAAGCATGACATCTTTGAAAACACAGATAGAGACACACATGGTCGGTATTGAAGGAGGTTCTTTCAATATGGGGAGTAATGAGTATGAAGCTGAACAACCCATTCATAAAGTTGAGGTCCCGTCCTTTTACTTAGCATGTTATCCAGTGACCAATGCGCAATTCGTTGCGTTCCTAAATGAAAAAGGTAATCAAGAAGAGGAGGGACGAACTTGGGTGAATTTGGATGGTAATTACGGTGGAGTAAGAGGTGGAATAAGGGAAAGTAATAATGCTTTTGAATGTATTGCGGGTCTGGAACATCATCCAATGATCTACGTCAATTGGTATGGAGCAAGGGCTTATTGCCGATGGTTAAGTAATCAAACGGGGCAAGCCTTTCGCTTACCCAGCGAATCAGAATGGGAGTATGCAGCAAGAGGTGGGGAGCATCACAGTGGATTTAGATACGCCGGCAGTAATTACCTAAACGAAGTAGGCTGGTATGATGTCAATAGCCATAGTCAAACCAAGCCAGTTGGCTTGAAGTTTCCCAATGTGTTGGGCTTATATGATATGAGTGGCAATGTTTGGGAATGGTGCGCCGATCATTGGCACGAAAATTATAAAGGCTGTCTCTTATACACATCTCCGAGCCCACGAGACCGAGGCTGATCTC
>CAJXUM010001431.1 GCA_913060855.1 uncultured Lewinella sp.
CTATCCTCTTGTCGGCAGCGTCAGATGTGTATAAGAGACAGATAATATCCTATACACTTATGTCAAACTCAATGACAATACCTCCGCAGAGCAGGTCAATCAAAAATTGTCTGCATTTATAGATGAGTATGCCGGAAAGGATTTGAAGGACGCAGGTTTTGACAAGGACCTGTCATTGCTTCCTGTTGCTAATATTCATCTTTATGATGGGATTGAAACGATCGTGAGCCCTACCAACAGCGAATCCTATTTGTATATTTTGGCTTGTATTGGTTTACTAACTTTGTTAATTGCCTGTATCAACTTCATGAATTTATCGACCGCTCAGGCGGCTCGTCGAGCAAAAGAAGTAGGCTTGCGAAAGACTTTCGGTGCCAGAAAAGGAATGCTGGTTAAACAGTTTTTGAGTGAATCAATATTCTTATCTTTTTGTGCCTTATTTATCGGGATAGGCTTGGTTTATTTATTCTTACCCGCCTTCAACACCCTCACTGGAAAGACATTGAGTCTACTTAGTTTAGGCTCACTCAATTTCGTGGGCGCCGTATTCCTCTTAGTCTTAGCCACTGGAATAATAGCGGGGAGTTATCCTGCGTTTTACCTGGCACTTTTCAAACCTTTCCAGGCCATATCCAACAAGGGATCACAAATTAGTTCACTCATAAACTTGCGACGAGTTACCGTCATTTTCCAATTTATTATTGCTGTCGGGCTGATCACTTCGACTTTGGTGATTCAAAAGCAAATGCAGTTCCTGGAAGATAAATCAATGGGTTTTCAGATCGATCAGCAAATTGTGATCCCTCTTCAAAGTACGCAGTCTTGGAATAATTATACGTCCTTGCGAAATGAGTTGAAGAAAACTTCAGTCGTAAATGAAGCCTCCGGTACACAATTCTACCCTGGCATCGAAAACCCAAGTTCCATATCGCTTTATCGCCCTGATCAAACGGTCAATGAAATCCAAAGTGTCCAAACCAATTCGGTAGCGCCGGAATTTCTAGAACAGATGGATTTCGAATTACTCGCAGGTCGGTTATTCTCTCCATCTTTTCCGGCTGATACCGCGAATAGAATTGTCGTAAATGAGGCCACCCTCAAAGCGTGTGCTATTCCATTGACCAGTGCGGTTGGACAACAGCTCCATTTCGCTTGGCAAGGCCAAACCATCAATTATGAAATCGTTGGCGTCATTAAGGATTTTCACTTTGAAGATTTGCACCAAACCATTAAGCCTTATGCGTTTTTATTGAATAAGGATACGCGATACAGTTATATGATGGTACACTTAGAGACCAATGATATGGGTAACGCCTTGCAGGTCTTGCGGGACGCTTGGGAAAAAACCAACCCAGCCGAGCCCTTTCAGTATAGCTTCCTCAAGACTGATTTTCAACAAAATTATAATGCCGATCAGCAAACCGCAAAGATCGTTTCCTTCTTTACTCTAATTGCGATAACGATAGGCTGCTTAGGTTTATTCAGTTTGGTCGCTTTTGCAGCAGAAAGGAGGACCAAAGAGATTGGGATTAGGAAAGTCTTGGGCGCTTCTGTGGCATCCATCACTTATATGCTGAGTAAAGAACTCGTCACTCTCGTTCTCATTTCTATCCTAATAGCGATCCCAGTAGCTTGGTGGATGATGAACGAGTGGCTACAAGGTTTTGCCTATCGCACTCAATTGGAATGGTGGCTATTTGGTGTCGCCAGCATTGCTTCCCTACTGATTGCGCTTTTCACGATCAGCTTTCATGCCATAAAGGCTGGACTCAGCAATCCGATCACTACGCTTCGCTCTGAATAAGTAATCTTATTGACCAGCCTTCAGAAGTTTTCTATGTCACGCCCCGGAAAACTTCTGAAGTCTAACCTACCTACCACCGCTCATCCGTTTCTACAACCGCTCCCCACAATTTCCTTTCGCAGCCTAAGCAAAAGGTTTATATTGGCATAAAAAAAAGACTATGAAAATTATCGCCGCTTTTTTCACTTTTTTATGTCTAGCCCTTATGGTTCAAGCACAATCGCCTGTTGGAGACTGGGAAGGAACACTAGAAGCTCCCGGCTTAAAACTAAAAATCGTCTTCCATGTCACCGCCAAAGGTGATCAATATAGTGCCACAATGGACTCTCCCGACCAAGGTGCCATGGGAATTCCTGTGACAGAAACTAGCTTCGCTGATAACAAATTGAGTTTCAAAATCGCCAACTTAGGCGCCAGTTATGAAGGACAATTAGATGGTGGTTCGGAAAACATCAAAGGCGTCTTTAAGCAAGGGCCTGCTACTATCCCCTTAAACTTAAGTAAAGCAGTAGGTGAAACAGCTAAGCCTGATCGCCCACAAGAGCCTCAAGGCCCTTTTCCCTATAAAGAAGAAGCCGTACAATATGATCTGTCTCTTATACACATCTGACGCTGCCGACGAAGAGGATAGTGTAGA
>CAJXUM010001432.1 GCA_913060855.1 uncultured Lewinella sp.
CAGATGTGTATAAGAGACAGCCACTAATGATGCCCCCTGGCAATTCCCCCACCGAGGCCGCGCTACTATCGAAGATCAAAAGAATCACCCCGTTCAACACAAGGTATATGCCTTTAATGAGGGTACCAGACATTGGTGGGTGAATGATAACGATCACCCCTATACCACACCAGAAGATAAACCTTTTGCTTGGATCAGGGGCTATCATGTAGGAGGCCGATCCATTATGTGGGGGCGCCAATGTTATCGCTGGAGTGATTATGATTTCGAAGCCAATCTCAAAGATGGTGTAGGCGTAGATTGGCCCATCCGATATAAAGATATTGCGCCTTGGTATGACTATGTGGAGCAGTTTGTAGGAATTAGTGGTAAAGCGGAGGGCATCCCTCAACTACCCGATGGAAAATTCCTTCCCCCCATGGAAATGAATTGTGTAGAAAAGCATGTCAAATCGGCCATTGAAGGCAAATGGAGTAACCGAAATATGACAATAGGCCGGGTGGCCAACCTTACCCGGGCCCACAATGGAAGAACACCTTGCCAGCATCGTAATCTTTGCTATAGAGGTTGTCCTTATGGTGCTTACTTTAGCAGTAATAGCGCTACCCTACCCGCTGCTGCGGCAACAGGTAACCTGACCCTTCGGCCGGATAGCGTGGTGGAATCTATTCTCTATGATAAAGAAACTCGGCGTGCCACGGGTGTCCGTGTTATTGATGGGAATACCGGGCAGGATATTGAATATCGTGCTAAAGTAGTTTTCCTTTGTGCCTCTACTTTAGGCTCTACAGGTATATTATTGAATTCTACGAGTGAAGAATTTCCTGACGGCCTAGCCAATCATAGTGGTGTATTGGGGCAAAACTTGATGGATCATGATTATAGTGTCCGCGTAAGTGCAGAGATGGAAGGTTTTGATGATAAGTACTATAATGGAGGACGTCCGAACGGTATTTATATTCCTCGGTTCAGAAATATCGAAGATAAGCATCCCGATTTCATTCGCGGATATGGCTTCCAAGGAGGTGGCTCTCGTAGCAACTGGAACAGCGGAATGAATAAGCCAGGTTTTGGTGGAGACTTCAAAGATGATTTGACCAAACCGGGACCATGGTCGATGAGGTTGATTGGTTTTGGTGAATGCCTGCCCTACTCAGATAATGCCGTCACGCTCAACAAAGATGTACTCGATAAGCATGGTTTACCCACCCTGAAAATCAGTGCTGCCTTCCGGGAAAATGAAAAGGCAATGCGAGACGATATCGCTACAACTGCTTCAGAGATGTTGGAAGCAGCAGGTGGTAAAAATATTGATGTTCAAGTACAGCCTGCGACAATAGGTTTTTGCATCCATGAGATGGGAACAGCACGTATGGGTAGAGACCCCAAAACGTCCGTTTTAAACCAATGGAACCAAGCACATGATGTAGATAACCTTTTCGTCACTGATGGGGCTTGCATGACGTCCTCGGCTTGTCAAAATCCATCGATTACGTATATGGCACTTACTGCTAGAGCCGTTGATTTTGCCGTAAAAGAACTGAAGAAAGGAAATTTATAACCGCTATTCTATGGTAGTTGTTTCTGCTATGTAACTTGGTAAAGTAAAGCAGAAATAACTACCCTTCTCATCCGAATTTTCTACCCAAATCCGGCCTCCGTGCTGCTCAACGATCTTTTTACAAAGCGCCAAACCAATCCCGGTGCCTTCATATTTATCAGAGGTGTGTAAACGCTTAAACATTTCAAATATCAGCTCTCGATATTCTTTATCAATACCAATCCCGTTGTCTTTGATCATAAATTGATGCGTTGCATCTTTCAACTCATAGTCAATATAAACTTCAGGCTGGGTATTTTCATTGTATTTGACCCCATTCACTATCAAGTTTTGAAACAACTGATGTAGGTAGCCTGAATTTCCTGCTATTATTGGCATCTTTCCATATTCCACCTTACCATTTTTCTCCTGTAAGAAGCCATCAATATTATAAAGTACGGATTGAAGCGTCTTGTCCAAGTCTACCTGCTCCTGACGCATTTCAGCCGTGTTGATTTTAGAAAACTCCAGGACATCCTCTATCAAATTATTCATCTGCTTAGCCCCATTGGAGGCAAAACTAAGTAAGTCTTCTAGCTCAGGATTGTTATAGGGCTTAATCCGGCGTTTTATTAAAGACAAAAAACTAGAAATGGTTCGTAATGGTGTTTTTAAATCATGAGAGGCAATGTAGGCAAACCGCTCTAGGTGAATATTGGATTGGGCCAATTCGTTGGTTCTCTCCTTTACCTTTATTTCCAACTCATCACTTAGTTTTTTCACTTTGCGGGAATAAACCAACAAACCATAACTAATAATTACAACAATGATGAAGACCCCAAGCAGTATCTGTCTCTTATACACATCTGACGCTGCCGACGAAGAGGATAGTGTAGA
>CAJXUM010001433.1 GCA_913060855.1 uncultured Lewinella sp.
CTACACTATCCTCTTCGTCGGCAGCGTCAGATGTGTATAAGAGACAGCCCTTGGGTTGATCAGGCCGAATCTCTTTGATTTTCTGCATATTATTCCTGTCCGCCCCACCCCAAATCTCTACTTTTTGAGGAGGCATAATGTAAGACCCCATATTTAAGGCATAGCTGAGCACTAGTTTATTGACGGATTTCGGTTGATCGAAAACAAAAAGTGTCTCCATCGGATTGTCCTTGAAACCCAACCAATAGGGAGAACGGAAATTCCCCGCTATCCCTTTTTCACTATCAATCAGCGTGCCCGGTCCGGAGCCCTTATAATTTCCATTGGTAGGTTGCATCAATTCTACGTCTGTAGGCTTGATACCCTTTTGAAATAAAGTGAAGCTTATCTCTTCACTCCCCAACCAACCTTCTCGAAAGACTCGGGTTCTTATCGTGGTAATCCCTTGTATAGGAATCGGTTCTGTAAATATCAGAGAACTGGAACTATCTGGCTCAGAGCCATCCAAGGTATATCGAATGACAGATCCAGGAAGATTGTGTTTTAAAATCGCCTTCTCCCCTACTGGCAACAGCATTTTTTCATTGGCTAAAGCCGGTGGATTCAGTTGCAACATTTCCTCATCTGATGGCATACTCCCTAGATCAAAACGGATATGAGGATATTTGTTTTGCCAAACTGCGACCTGCGAAGAATCAATCTTCGTATTCCATATATATAAGTCTTCTAAACTGCTGAAAGCCGCAAAAGAACTTTCAATCGACTCACTTACTGCTGTATTAGATAAGGCCAGTAAGCGCAAATTTTCACAATTGTTCAACTGTTCCATGTCTGTCCCATCAACGTCTGTCCCGTTCAGTATCAATTTTTCTAAATGAGTAAAGCGAGCGATAATCGCCAGATCACTCTCGGTAATGGGAAGGTCCGTTAGATTCAAGTAGACCAATTGATCTTTTATAGCTAGGAGTTCCTCCAAAAAAGAAGGCTCGTAATAGTTCCGGACTGAGATTTTAGCGTGCAAGGCGGGTGATTCTGCTGAAATCTTGTACACGGATCGAAACGGCGTATTCAGTTCTTCTATCGTTTTAGCACTAGCTGCAGGAAAATCATAGGTGGTAGTACTGCCAGCAACAGCCTTTTTCGCTAGCTGAGCCATGGCTAGTTGATAGAAATTACTATTCGAGTCCAATTCCGCTTTCTTACTATCCATATCTGCTCCTTCCTTGATCCAAGCACTCAATAGCTCAATTTCAGCGGGCCTTAATTGAGATTTGCCTTTAGGGGGCATATGTTCCTTCTCACTCATGGGTAGATGCAGGCGGATGAGCATTAGACTGGAATCCACCTGGTCTGTTCGCCATAAAGGGCCACTTTCTCCACCTTTCAGCAAACCGGCTTTGGTACTCATGACCAATTTACCTTTTGACTTATTTTCGTTGTGGCAATTTTCACATTTTGCGGCTAAAATGGGTGCGACGGCAGCTGTGAATAAACTCACCTTATCAAGATCTACAATTTCCTCCGCCATGATCGGTTCCCACAAGTAATCCTCGCCGTGAGTAATGGCTCCTCCATAATGCCCAGTCAATACAATGAGAATAAAACCAACGCCTATTAAACCATTGGTTAACAGTTTATTCTTACTTTCGACTTGTTGGGTTAGATGAAGGGCGTACATAGCCGCGCATAGGCCAACCGATAGCCATTTATGGGTACTAATCGCATCACTAAGGTATCCCTCTTCCTGGGCTAAAAAGAGCCCTAATAAAGTGGTCAAGATGGTCAAGATCAATCCTAAGTCAATGACGAAGGACTGTATTTTTTGGTAAGCGGATGCAGCCAATTCTTTCTTTAAGAGCGGCAATAGTACCAGTAGAGAAACTACTCCGATCGGTAAATGAAGTAAAAGCGGGTGCATCCGTCCCAAGGGCTGAAGCCAATTCGGAATTTCTATTTTTCCTTCGAAGCACAGCAAAAAGCCTAATAAAATGAGTCCTGCAAATCCTACTTGTCCAGCTATACGTGATAAAAGCTTCATATCGCCCCGTGCTTAAAAATTTCTTGCTAATTTATACTAAAATATCTTTCACTACATCTCCTGCTACATCAGTCAATCGATAGCGTCTACCTAGATGTTTATAGGTTAATTGCTCGTGATTGAGTCCCAATTGATGAAGAATAGTGGCATGAAAGTCGTTGATATGTACGGGATTTTGAGCGATGTTGTACCCCAATTCATCGGTTTCTCCGTAAACCATTCCGGGTTTGATGCCTCCTCCTGCCATCCAGATGGAATAAGCCCTTGGGTGATGATCGCGACCGTAATTATCTGGTGACAATTTACCTTGGCAATAATTGGTACGACCAAACTCTCCGCCCCAAATGACTAATGTTTCATCCCTGTCTCTTATACACATCTCCGAGCCCACGAGACCG
>CAJXUM010001434.1 GCA_913060855.1 uncultured Lewinella sp.
ATCAGCCTCGGTCTCGTGGGCTCGGAGATGTGTATAAGAGACAGCTATTACGGTAGCTTACAATCGCGTAGCTCGTGGCTCTAAGTCCGTCAGTTCAGCAATGCGGATAGGACGGCCCGATTCAATACTCTTACGAGCAGCAATCCCTACTAAAATAGACATGGCACCATCACGAGTCCCCGCCGCATGCTGATAAGGATCGGGATTTTCCGGGTTGCGGAAAATCTTATCATGCAGGCGCTTATCTCCACCACCGTGGCCACCTCGCTCCGAGACAACCTCTATCGTTTCATACTTATTCCAGTTCTTGTGCAGGATAATAGGCTTACGTTCTTTATCGTCTTTCTTCTCCCCTTGGTCCATTTCAGCAGCATGTAGTTCTGCCTGGTCCATCCCACTATTCTCCATCCAAGGAATATCCAACCACGCCTCGATACGGCCATCCGTACCATTAAAGGCAATGCGCCAGCCTTCGAATGGGGAGTAGGTAGTTAGCGAGTAATTGACAAGAACATCATTGGCATACTTGATTTGCGCCGACATCTTATCATAGATATTGATATCGTGACGGAATAAGCAGTTATCTCGGATATAGCCATCGTATTTCTCATTGTTCACATAAAGGTCCATGTCTCGCTTGCTCTTGGTAATATCCCAATGGAATTTACAATCCTTTTTGTGTTCGCAATTTCGGCAGTTCTCTCCTCGGAAAGGTCCATTGCTACCATAATGCTCTAAGGCCCCATAGGCAAATACTTCTGCCGGATCCGAGTCCAACCACCAGTTGACCAAGTCAAAATGGTGTGTCGCCTTATGTACCCATAATGAGCCACCTGCTTGTCGCAAACCGTGCCAGCGACGGAAGTAAGAGGCACCATGATAAGTGTTGAGGTACCAGTGAAAATCGACAGATACAATTTCACCAATTTCCTTATTGACCAAAAGTTCCTTAATCTTCGTGATATAAGGACTCCAGCGATAATTGAATCCAACGATTACATTTTTATTGTTACGTCGCTCTGCATCCAGGATCGCCTGGCATTTGACTTCATCAGTAGTCAAAGGCTTTTCTGTCAATACATCGCAGCCCATATCTAGGCCTTTGATAATAAATTCGTGGTGAGTGGAGTCTTTTGTTGTTACGATCACCAGGTCGGGTTTGGTCGTCGAAACCATCTCCTCAAAATCGCCGAAAGTTGGACAACTAACCCCCATGTATTCTTTGGCATAAGCCAATCGACCGGGATTAATATCGCAAAGGCCTACAAATTCGAGAATATCCGAATATTGCTCGACCAAGCGCTTACCCCAAAAGGAGGTACCACGTACCCCGGTGCCGACTAAGACGATCTTCAACTTGGCTTGAGAGTTACTAAATCCCCAGGATGGGACCGACATCAGATTACCGGCAGCTAACATACTAATCGCTGTTAGAAAGGACCGGCGGTCTACATTAGATTGCATAAGCTTGTTTTTAAAAAAGTTGGTGAAAAATGTTTTGTTTTATGATACTTGTGTACTTGAAATTGCTTACCCCTAAATACTGCGTTTGTTAGACAACTTCACTTGTAAAGATAGCAATAATTGATCAGGCTACCTTTTCCTGCTTTTGATTTCTAAACTGGATGACCGACCAAGTAGAGCATTTTAGCTTTGGAGGCCTTGATCATTCCTTTTTCCCACTTGTAAGTACTATCCATTTTCAAATCTGCCAACAATTCATCCATATCTTTCAAGGTATAAGTCCTGGCATTTGAAATGGCACCGTCCCAAGCAAAAGCAATGGGAATAATGGGTATTGGGTAGGTAAACACGATTTGTTGCCAAGTCATTGGCCGGGCCAAGGGCGTCACAAAAAGGCACATTACAAAATTGATCGGGATCGCAATAAAATTCAACCAAATCGGAAAGCTGTTGTCACTGATTTCAAAAATACAGATGGGGGCTTGACTTTCCTGCGCGCTTTTCAGGATACCTTTTGCCAGATGAGGTGGCATATGATGGAAACTACTGACCATTGTTCTCAGTCCTTTTTGTTCGGCCCCTACCGCGGTGGCATCCACGGGCTTGGCTAGGTAGGAAAGCTGGGCATCTCCTTTGGCGTTAATTTCTTGGGCCAAGGTTTCATTCGGATAGAGATCGGTCAGGGTCAATTGCAGTTTTTCAAAACCAGCCTCCTGCCGTAGTTTTTCGAAAGCATACAACATCGGACCTCCACTGCCTGAGCATAAATCTACTATCCGATGCTCTCCTGTCTTTTTCAACACATCACGAAGCAAATCGGTCAATCGTTCACGAGTACCCAACAGGCGGTGCATAACGACAATCAATCGTGTCATACATTTACGGATAAGGTTGGGAAACCAAGGCAAGTCTTCGAATTCAAATCTGTCTCTTATACACATCTGACGCTGCCGACGAAGAGGATAGTGTAGA
>CAJXUM010001435.1 GCA_913060855.1 uncultured Lewinella sp.
GTTTGTGGGAGTCGGGGCTTCCAGGGTGCGCGATTTATTTAAAAAAGCGAAAACCAAGGCCCCTAGCATCATTTTTATCGACGAATTGGATGCGATTGGACGGGCGAGAGGAAATGCGCTTTCTATGCAGTCCAATGATGAAAGAGAAAGCACATTGAACCAGTTATTGACAGAAATGGATGGTTTTGGTACCAACACAGGAGTGATTGTGATGGCCGCTACGAATCGGGCGGATATCCTGGATAAAGCCTTACTCCGTCCGGGCCGTTTCGATCGCCATATCTACCTAGAATTACCCACCTTGCTTGAACGCAGAGCCATTTTTGAGGTGCATCTAAAGCCATTAAAACTATCGAGTCAGATAGATGTCGACTTATTAGCCGGTCAAACCCCTGGGTTTTCGGGTGCTGACATCTCTAATATTTGCAATGAGGCGGCTTTGATTGCTGCTCGTCAAGGCAAGGAATCTATCGAGATGTCTGATTTCTCGGAAGCCATTGATCGTATTATTGGGGGCTTAGAAAAGAAAAACAAGATTATCTCGGCGCAAGAAAAGCAAATTGTGGCCTATCACGAGGCAGGACATGCAACAGCCAGTTGGTTTTTGGAGCATGCTGATCAATTGATGAAAGTGAGTATCGTGCCTCGGGGCAAGTCCCTGGGGGCCGCATGGTACCTTCCCGAAGAGCATCAAATATTTACTAAAGCCCAATTTCTCGATAAATTATGTGCCGCCTTAGGCGGGCGGGCAGCAGAGGAGCTGGTCTTCAATGAAATTTCTTCCGGGGCATTGGATGATCTGGAAAAAGTAACCAAGCAAGCCTATTCCATGGTGGCTTTTTATGGTTTGGATGAAAAGCTGGGTCCCATCAGCTTTTATGATAGTAGTGGCCGAAATGAGCGATCGCTACAAAAGCCCTACAGTGAGGCTACTGCACAATTGATCGATGAAGAGGTCCGGCAATTGGTAGCTAGTGCTTATAAACGAACTAAGGCCTTATTGGTGCAACATCGAAAGGAGATGGAGACGCTGGCAAAACTTCTCCTAGAAAAAGAGGTAGCGGTGAAAAAGGACCTGGAAGTCATCTTTGGCAAAAGAAAGGGTTTAGAGACAGGCGAAGCGATCGTTACATAACTTATTTGACCTTCATTTTGAAACAACTTCACTCAATAAAGTAGTACCCAGCATGAAAAAAATTGACAAAATATTAGTGCCTACTGATTTTTCAAACACGGCTCAAAAGGCCTGTTACTATGCTTTGTGGTTTGCGGATCATTATGAAGCAGAAATTGAAATGCTGAACGTCATTTATCCAGAAGCAGAACCCTTGGATTTTCCAGTCATGGTCACACGAATGACTCAGAAAAAGGTGGAAGTTTCAAGAACTCGTATGCAGGATTTTGTGAAAACTCATTTGGCAAAAGTTCAGGTTCTCCATCCCTTGAAGCACGATCCGAAGATAGAATATGATGTTGAAGTCGGGACGCCAGGAAGATTGATTGCAGATGTAGCTAGGCGTGATGATGTGGATCTGATCATTATGGGGACGCAGGGAGAACATAGTAGGATCGAGCAAATCTTTGGTAGCGTGGCCATGCATAGTTTGAATAAAGCGCCTTGCTCGTTATTAATCGTTCCCGAACATGCTCAAGTGGAACGTTTGGATAAGGTAGTTTATGCGGTAGATTTGAGGGAGGCAGACCCCTATCATATCTGGGAACTAGGCAAACTTCTGAGTCCTTTCAATATTATATTACGAGTGGTACATGTCCGGGAAAAACCCAATGAGAATCATCCTTTATCGATTGGTGACTTGATGCAGTTTTTTCAAGAACATGCGCCTACGCTTCAGATTGAATTTCAGGAAATTATTGGAAAAAGGGTTACGGATGAATTAGTCGAGTTGACTGAAAACTGGGAAGCTGATCTATTGGTGATGCACAAACTCGAAAGAGGATTCCTGGAGGGGCTTTTCCACAAAAGCAGGACCCAAGAAGCTGCACTGCATGCCTCTACTCCGCTATTGGTCTTGAAATAGCTGCTTTATTGGCCAGAAGACAGAACAGAAGACAGAAGACAGAGGAAAGAGGAGAGATCGGGCAGATACAAGGCAGCAGTCTCTTTTCCCTGTCTTTGCGGCCAGGCAGATCGCTTCTGTCTTCTAACTGTCTAGTAGTATGGCTATCCATGCTCTCACTGCCATAAGTGGGACTCTTTTTTCATTGTCTTACCCATTCTTTCCCCCTTTCCGCGACAAAGGTTTCCATCTGAACTGATAAAGATCAAATGTTTGAGGCGAGGATTGTCATCAACAAATCACCTCCCTAGGCCTACCTTTGAAGAGTAGAAAGTTATTTCAGAATCAACCATACTATTGAGAGTTATTACCTGTCTCTTATACACATCTCCGAGCCCACGAGACCGAGGCTGATCTC
>CAJXUM010001436.1 GCA_913060855.1 uncultured Lewinella sp.
TGACTAAATAACACGACAAAACCAAGCTGATGGTTTGTTTATTTCTTAGCGTTTAGGTAGAATAGGTTAAAACGTTGTTGGATTGAAATGTGTAAGGATGAGTGACTAGAAGTCGCGGAGTAGTGTGCAAAATAGAAAAAAAAGCTCCATTTACCTTACATTTGTCAAAAAACACATTGGAATTTCCGATTATATTTAAATGGGGTTATTTCGCCGCCTCTGCGCATCTCATCTTTGAGCTGCTCGCGTTTTTCATAGGCTTCCGCTATTTTCTCTGGCTGCAAAGGGCAAAAGGCGATCATTTGCCTTCGGCTAGTAGACAATGGGCTTTCCTGGGGGCGGCGGCCGGGGCTTTTATCGGTAGCCGTCTACTCGGTGCCTTGGAAAATCCAGCTTTATTTTTTCATCCCCCTGGCAACTGGTTGTTGTATTTCTTCCAAAGCAAAACCATTATCGGAGCCTTACTGGGTGGTTTATTAGGGGTAGAAATAGCCAAGAAAATCA
This sequence comes from uncultured Lewinella sp., assembly GCA_913060855.1. Lineage (GTDB taxonomy): Bacteria > Bacteroidota > Bacteroidia > Chitinophagales > Saprospiraceae > DT-111. The sequence continues at coordinate 505 of CAJXUM010001436.1, forward strand.
TTGGTGAGAAGCGCTCCTCTGGCGATCTATTCACCTTCCCCTTACTCCTCGGCATGATGATCGGCAGATTGGGTTGTTTTAGTATGGGCGTGGCTGAGCCTACTTACGGAATACCTAGTGAGCTTCCCTGGGCGATGGATTTGGGAGATGGTATTCTCAGGCATCCAACGGCCCTTTATGAATTTTTCTTTTTGGGTCTGCTCTGGTGGTTTTTAGCCCAACTCAAAAAAACCAAGAAAGTCGTCGAAGGGGGCCTGTTCCAATTGTTTATGGTGGGCTATTTAGCTTATCGCTTTCTCATCGCTTTTATTCAGCCCATTGACACCTACTTACTAGGGTTGGGAAGTCTACAATGGGCTTGCCTCATGGGACTTGTTTACTACTATCGGATTATTCTATATCCCAGGCATCTATTTCTTACTTGACCGGCTGTTTCTCTAGTTTTTGATCGATCCAAATTACCATATCTAGATAGACGAATCCTCTCCTTTCAAAGGGATCTTCGCTCAGTCCTCGCAAGGTCTCTTTCAACTCTCGCAATAACGGAAGTCGTTCCTTCTTGTTTTTATACATGGCCTGTTTGAAAAAACGTAGACAAGTTAGTTCAAGTCGATTTTTGTCCTTTATTTTTGTTAAAAATCGGCTAGTAGAAGTCGTCAGGTATTCCATAATATCCTGATTGTCTAGGTCATAATGGGCCATTAGAAATAGCAGCCGAGCATAGGCTTGAATGTCTTCTCGAAGATGGCCGGCCTTCAAATTGATAATGAGATTGAGATAGTCAACAGCCTGGCTAGCTTGGCCATTGCACAGGTATAGCGCCGCTATTTTATAGTAAAGAATATGAATCTTGTGTAAATCTAGTTGGTTTTCGTACAGCTTAATGCCAGCGAGCACATCGGGGATTAGTAGTATGGCATCGGCATAAGTTCCTTCTAGCAGGGCTATATTCAGGGTAGCTTGATAACGATATAAAAAGGCTAATACTTTGGAATTGGTATTAAAGGAATGAAGCTGGAGATTACAAAATTTTTCCAACTCCTGTCGTGTTTGGTTAAATACCACTTTATTTTTCGTGTAAAGAGAAGTGGTCAGCAATTGATGCAGACCGCGCATGTAAATATCCACATCTTCTTCCATCATATTGGGGGATTCTCGGTATAAGCCTACCCATTCCCCCGCATAATAATGACAGCGCTCAAAGTGTCCCAAGATATAATGCAACCAATAAAGCGATTGGTAATAGTAGATCCTTTCAAAGAAGGACAATTTTTGAATCTGATAGTCCCGGATTTGGGGGCCATAATCCTCTAATATTTTAACCCGATCTATTTCTACTTTGGCATGCCCCTTATTAATAAAGAGTCGTTGAAGCTCCAATTTTAGATTGGACAAGAAAATGATATTGGTATTAATTCGAGCTTGTGAATCTGCCTGTCGAATCAACCTATTCATTCTTTCGGTCGAGCTACGGGTAATATGATGTGACTCAATTCGTTTTTCAAACTCAATAATTTCTTGTAGCAGAAGATTATGGTGAGTAGTGGTGGCGATGGCCTTGGCGCGGCTTAAGATTTTAAGCGATTGTATATACAGGCCTTTTCCGTATAGAATATAAGCATAATCGATCAGTTCTCGGATTTGAATATCCAACTGTTTGTTGATATGCATCAAACGGAGGCTAGTAAGGAGGTGTTGGTACAAATGCCGTTTTAGGTTGGAAAACTGACTTTTGCTTAATCCATTCAATTTCAATTTGGCCTTACCCTCTTCGTAAATCTTTTGTTTTTCCAATACTTCAAATAACTGGAAAAACATGACCTCTCCTTCCGATTGTATTCGTTTGACATAGAGATTGAAATTTCGTTTTTCTGCCTTAGAAAGGGATTTTATCAACTTAAATAATCTGTCTCTTATACACATCTGACGCT